>CAZQJR010000032.1:0-3437 GCA_964592825.1 uncultured archaeon
GATTACGTAATACTCACCGAAGTTCTGAGGAAGTCGGAGGAGATAAAGCCGACGCAGCATGCGAAGAGGATGGTGTTCGAGAAGTACGGGATACTCGGCACCAACGCGGACAGAAGGCTTACAGCGATGTATTACAGGATAATGAAGAGGCTGGGAATAATAGACAGGATAATAAGGGAGATAGTCGGCGTTCACCAGAACATCCTCGATCCTTGGCTTAGAGCGGGGATGAGGGTAACCGTAGAGCTTTTGGTTTTCGAAAGGAGAAAGAAAATGAACTTTGAAAAGCTGAGAAAGGCTTTGGCAGATTTCCTATCGAAGAACACGCATCCCTACGTTGGAATGTTCTACTACGAGATCTTCGATAAGATAAGGGAATACGAGCTAAGGCCGAAGGACGAGATTGAGGAACTTGAGCTTAAGTACCTACTTCCGGCGTGGTACATAAGGAGGATGAAGGAGCTCTTGGGGGACGAGGCGGAGGATCTGTTTAGGGCTTTGAACAGGGAGCCCATGATAAGCGTGAGGGTCAACAGGTTGAAGGCGAGCGTTGAGGAGGTAATGGAAGAGCTCGAAAGGGCGGGTAAGAGGGTTAAGGTAAGCGACGTCGTTCCTACGGTGCTAAAGTTCAGAGGACCCTTCGACTTCGACAGATCCAAGCTCTACAGAAGGGGGAAGTTCGTTATTCAGGAGGAGGCGTCGGCGTTGGCGTCGATTCTCCTCGATCCCAAGCCCGGTGATACGGTCGTAGATCTCTGCGCCGCTCCGGGTGGTAAGACCATTCACATGGCGGAGCTCATGCAGAACAGAGGCGTTATCCACGCTTTCGACGTTGACGAGCTCAGGATAAGGAGGATGGAGGAACTGATAAGGAGGTGCGGTGTCAGGATAGTGAGGATATACAGGAAGGATGCCAGAACCGCTCCGAGGGTGCTGGGAAGGGGGATAGCGGATAGAGTTCTCGTAGACGCCCCGTGCACGTCCGACGGGACGTTGATGAAGAATCCGGAGCTGAGGTGGAGGATAAGGGAGGAGAAGATCCCGGACATCGCGGAGTTACAGTATCAGCTTCTCAAAACGGCGGTGGAACTCGCCAAGCCGGGCGGGAGGATTCTTTACTGCACGTGCTCGATGTTTAAGGAGGAGAACGAGGAGGTGGTTGAGAGGATTTTGGAGAAGGGTGAGGTCGAACTCGTTCCGCTTAAGGGATACTACTCCGAAGGGTTCATGAAAGGAACCTTGAGAGCCTTTCCTCACAGACACGGAACGATAGGATTCTTCTACGCTCTTCTGGAGAAGAAGATGGGTTAGAAGCGTCCGGGATTTGACGCGGGCTCGACATTGCGGGGGATTTTATCAGAATATGTCCACTGACAGCAATCGACATATTCAAGGGGACGGGCATACCGAGATCAACGACTTCGAGAAAATTAGACTTGAAGAGAGGGAGATAGCAACGATGAACAAAGATATCACTTTACTTCCCTCTTAGCCTGAGTTAGGTTTTTAAAAATGAGATTATTCTTAAATCCGAAAAACTGAAATATTTCTGACAGTTAAGTAAAATCTGATGAATTCGAATATATCTGAATTTAAGTTGAGGGTCGGAAGGAGGGGTGAAATATACACGACTGCGAAACTCAGGAAAATTCTAAACCTGAAACCGGGGAGCAGGGTTACAGCAAGGATTGTTGGTGAGGGAAAGGTTCTGATAGAAGTTACTCCCACAATTGAGGAACTGCTAAAAAGACCTAAAAAAGTGAAGCTAAGCGTTGAAGAAATCGAAAACTTAAGCGTTGAAGCTCAGAAGGAGGTAGGTATAATTGAATAAGATTTTATTGGATACATCGTATCTCTTACCGCTTTTCGGAATCGATGTCGAGATAGATGGATTGAAAGAGAATTTTCCAAAAGTGTTGAAGAGGTTTGAAGTGTACTACAGTCCAATCTCTCTGATCGAAACGAAGTTCATAGTCCTGAGATTGCTAAAGGATGGAATAAATCTCTTAGATGATTACAAGGTTGGATTGAATTGTATCTTAGCCGAAGAACTCCTTAAACCTACACCACTCACAAACTCTGAGATTGAGAACGTTGCGGATAGACTCTTGATAGACGAGGGTTTGAAGGATTACTTCGATCGAATGATATATGCAACATCTGTCGTGTTTAAACTGGCTCTGGTAACAGAAGATAGAAAATTAACAGAACTTGCAAGTGATTATTCCCTAAAACCTCCTCAAGTCTATTCTTGGAAAGCTTTTCAATTGTAACACTACATTACAGACGGAAGGTCGTTTTCTTCCGAGGAAAGCAAGAGAACATAAAGAAAGCGATAATTTAGACAATTCATGGACGATCACATTCGTCAAAAGCCTTTAAGACTTCTCCAATTTCTTGTTTAACTTCCGGATCAAGACTTCTGGACTTGGCATTTACGCGAATTATAAGGGTTAAGAGCGCCCGGGCCGGGATTTGAACCCGGGTCGCGGGCTCGACAGGCCCGCATGATAGGCCGGGCTACACCACCCGGGCTTAGGTTTCGCTACGCGACGTCGCTTTTTAAAAGTTTTGGTTAAAAAAAGGGTTACGTCTTCAGAGCCAACTTTATGTCTTCGGCCTTCACCGTCTTTCTTCCGGCGTGCTTGGCGATCTCAACCGCCTTCTTCGCTACTTCCGTCGCCCACTCCTCGAGGATTTCGGCCAAAGCTTCCCTCGCGTCCTCGCTCACTCTCTCCGCCCCAGCCTTTCTGATCAACCTGTCGATGGGGGCAAGTGGCAACTCACCCATTTCGAACCACCTCCTACAATATTCGCCTGAGCTATTCAAAATATATATAGTTTTCGATAAAATTCAAGGAGATCGTGTTTATCGAGCCTTAACGGACTTAGATCGAAAGGATTATATGATTGCGATATCATGGCAAATCGATGAAATTCAAGTGCGTCCAGTACGACTGGAACGACGTTTACGAGCTCTGCAAGGTTCTCGCCAAGAGGATTAGGGAGTCGGGATTCAAGCCCGACGCCATAGTGGCTGTTGCGAGGGGTGGCTGGGTGCCGGCGAGGATACTTGCGGATCTGCTCTTCGTCAAGGATCTGTACAGCGTTAAGGCGGAGCACTGGGGTATGGTGGCGACGGAAACGGGAAGGGCTAAGATTACCCAACCTCTAACGGCGGATCTAACCGGGAAGAGCGTTCTCGTCGTCGACGACGTTGCGGATACGGGAGAAACCGTCGAGTTGGTTGCTAAGCACGTGATGGAGAGAAACGCGAGGGAGGTGAGAACGGCCGTGCTGGACTTCAAGCACACATCCAAGTTCGTTCCCGACTACTACGCAAAGGAGATGGAGAGCTGGAGGTGGATCGTCTATCCTTGGAGCCTCTACGAAGACGCGAAAGATCTTATAAGCAGGATCGCAAGCGACGGGATGAG
>CAZQJR010000033.1:0-3660 GCA_964592825.1 uncultured archaeon
CGTAGTTATGATGAGGAGCAACGTGGAGGATCTTCCGGCCATGGTCGAGTTCTGCGGGAGACATGGCGTAAGGGAGCTCATACTCAACAACCTCGATTACGTTCCGTCGAAGGAGCTCGAAGGGGAGGCTGTTTTCCTAACAAAATACGGGCTCGAATACGTGCACGAGGCGACGGAGCTCGGAAGGAGGTTGGGTGTGAAGGTTCACGTTAGGCCATTGGAAATGGAAGAGGCCTTAGCGTGTGCGGAGTTCGGAAGTTGCCTCATAACCTTCGACGGAAGGCTTAGTCCGTGCGTTTACGCCCACCTTCCTACGGTATCCGATCGCTTGGTCAGATACTTTAAGGGCAGGAGATGCGAGATCAAAAAACTTTACTTCGGTGACGTTTGGGACTTCGGGAAGGCTTGGAAGAAGTTCTCCGAATTTATGAGCGTATTTCAGAGAAGGATATCCCACATACCCCTCCTCACCTCCCTCCCACCCCTTCCCGAAATCTGCAGAACTTGCTACAAGGCCTACTCGATTTGAAAAATTCGAAAACCCTACGACGTTTTCGAATTTTTTGAACTATAGATTTTTTCGAAGTAGCACACAATTGAACTGCGTCGTTGGTTTTTCAAAAGTTATAAATACGAGATTGAACTTCAATTGATAATAAGGGCAAGGGGTGTTGGGTATGTCCGACAACGAGGAGAGGGTAGAGGTAGTCAGGGGTTGGCAAACGCTGTGGAAGACCGAGGACTGGTGGGCCGTTTGGATGGCCTTCATAGTGATCGGCATAGCCCTCTACTGCTACTACACGGGCAACGTGAAAGCCCTAAAGACCTTGGCTGTCTCCGCACCGGGTAAATGGACTTCTTGGAGTCAGGTTGTGGACTACTTCTCCAAGAACGGCGTGGGATACATCGTGAACTATCTCTTTTGGGCGATAGTGTTCACGATAAGCAGCAAGATCTTGGGATTCAGGGTTAAGACATTCCTGCCTTCCTTTACGTTCGTTTACGTTGTGTCGGTGATAATTTTCGTAGTCGCCGCCAACAAGTGGGTTCACAACTACAACTTGGAGCCCCCGATACTTGCCGTCATACTCGGGCTGATACTCAGCAACGTGTTCAGATTTCCGAAGTGGATGGACGACGGTTTCAGAGTTGAATACTACATAAAGACGGGTATCGTGCTGCTCGGAGCTACGCTACCGTTCACCCTCATATACATGGCCGGGCCTTACGTCATAGCCCAAGCCGCAACTGTCGCCATAACCGCCTTCTTGGTGGTTTACTTCGCTGGTCAGGCGTTGGGAATAGACAAGAGGACTTCCGCAGTTCTGGGAGCGGGATGTGCGGTCTGTGGAGTTTCGGCGTCCATAGCTATGGCTGCTGCGGTTAGGGCTAAGAAGGAGGACTACGTCTTCGGAATAGCGGCGGTCATAGTGGCGGCGATAGTGGCGATATTCCTGCTGCCAGCGATAGCGATGTCCATTCAGATGCATCCCGGTGAGGCTGGAGCTTGGATAGGAACTTCGGAGTTCGCCGACGCTGCGGGATTCGCCGCTGCGGAGTGGTACGGTGAGTGGTACGCCACCCACGTATCCCCGACGATAACAATAGCCGGCGTTACTGCTGACGCTCACGAACTGACGATATGGGCCTATACGCTGATGAAGGTCATAGGTAGGGACATCTGGATAGGTCTATGGGCGTTCGTAATGGCCATTGTGGCGACGACGCGTTGGGAGGCGGAGGAGACCGGAGCAAGGCCTTCGCCGATGGAGATCTGGTGGAGGTTCCCCAAGTTCGTCATAGGATTCCTCCTCGCATCGCTCGTGATGACCATCATAACCGCGAGCGTCGACACCTACACCTACATGCACGTGATGAAGCCAAACCTCATAGGGCCGATAAAGACGATGAGGACTTGGACGTTCATATTCACGTTCTTCAGCATAGGCATGACCACGCGTTTCAGGGAGTTCATGAAGTTCGGAGCGAGGCCGTGGGCGGCGTTCTTCATAGGAGCGATAATAGTCGTTATACTCGGATTCATACTGAGCGTTTACGTGTTCGGCCCGATTGCTTGGCAGAAGCTTCCGCTGTGGGCTCCAAGAGTCTAATCCCTATTTTTTTGATCTCCTATGTGGTCGCACGCGTTCGATAGGAGGATTCTTAGTATCTCTTCCCACCGCAACAAGACCGCCTTCGGATGCGAAGACGGTTGGATCTACCTCTTCGATTCTTGCGGGCTCTTGTGGTCTAAGAAGCTGATAAGCACGTACTACAGAGGCCCCTTTACGGACGTCAACGTTCTTTCCGTTGACGTTTCCGACGAATTCGTCGTCGCGGGAACGGACTTCGCCGACGGAAAGGTTCACCTGTTTCGCTTAGATGGCGGTAGGGTTTGGGAAAGACAGCTAATGAGCTATTTGGGATGCTGGGAGAGACCGGAGGACGTTAAGTTCGTTAGGATCGACGACGATAGGATAGCGGCCGTTGCGGGGTTCATGGAGGACAGACTCTACATCATGGGTGTGGACGGGGAGATAGAATCCGTTGAGGGGCTTGGAACTTTCGTTAGGTGCATGGATCTTGGCGAAATAATAGCCTTGGGTGGGGACGACGGATCATACGTGCACGACGGAAAGCTCAGGAGGTTGGACTTCCCGTCCAAGGATGTCGTCGTGGTCGATGACTGGGCGGTTTTCGTGAAGCGAGACGGAATCGTCAGCACCCTCGGTTGGAGCTTTGAGGCGGAGAGTCCGAAGGTTTCGGCGAGCTCAAAAATCGTAGCGGTGGTGAGCGGGAGGAAGGTCTGGACTTTTGAGGCGGATGGGGGGAAGGTGGAAGAGCTAGTTTTCGAAGAGAACGTCGTTGACTTGAGAGTAGTGGAGGATCGCCTCGTCGTCGCCACCGAAGATCGTATATATCTGAACGGAGACTCGATCGATCTGAGTAACGTTTTCAAGCTCTGCGACGGGGGCGCGCTGATTAGGGAAGGAAAGGTGGTTAGGTACTTGGAGCTATGGTGAGGGTCAGGCTGTTTGCAAACTTCAGGGAGAGGGTTGGGAAAGGAGAGGTATTCTTGGAGGCTAAGAACGTAAGGGAGTTGTTGAAAAAACTCGTAGAAAGTTATCCGACGCTGAGGGATCTCGTATTCGAAGGGGATACCGTCAAAGATTACGTGAGGGTTGCCGTGAACGGTAGGATTGTTGAAGACCTTTCGATCGAACTCTCCGAGGAAGATGAGGTCGCCGTGTTTCCTCCATTCAGCGGAGGATGAATCAAAATTTTAAATCGTTGAAAAAACAAAAATAGCAAATTTTAAATATTTTGTAGCAATTGCATCGTTGATTATTATTAACAGCAATAAAATCAAAGGTGATGGACATGGAGAGAACAGAGATTCTTGAAAGGATTAAGAAGGCGGAATTGGAGGTTGAAGAGAAGATCAGAAACGCAGAGGAGGAGAAAAAGAAGATCATAAACGAGGCTAAGATGAAGGCGAGGCAGATAATCGAAGATGCCGAGAAGGAGGCGGAGAAGATAAAGGCGGAAATAATCGAAAAGGCTAAAGCGGAGATAGAGAAGGAGAAACAGCAGATAAGGAGCGAGCTCAGTAAGGAGGTTTCCGAGGTGGAGTCTAAGGGTAAGGCGAATTTGCAAAAT
>CAZQJR010000034.1:0-4025 GCA_964592825.1 uncultured archaeon
CAAGAACCTGTTCCTTACGATCTCTGCCACATCAACCGCTCTGCTTATGGCCCTACCCCTCGCCTTTATGGCCACCTTCTCCGCTCCCTCGTTGAACTGCGTCAGAGTCGCGAGGACGTAGTTCATTACCGGCTTGTTGCCCACATAGACCACGTGCTCCGTCATGGTCGATCACCCAACGAATGCAAAAAGGTGTTTGCTATTTAAACTTTGCTCAGATGTAGCCGAAGTAGTGTAGGGTGGAGAGCACGAGGACTATTCCGGTGACGATTATGGCCACGTCTATAATTCTAACGGCTATACTCTTCTCCTCCGATTCCGGAACACCAACGATCGGCAATCCCCTTTCGGTTACGTTCAGATTTTCGTCGATGTAACCCTTCTCCATCAACTTCTCCACGGCCTTACTGACGACGATCTCCGGATAACCAGTCTTCCTCGCTACGAGCTTCAAATTCGCTCCGTATGTCGCTATAGCCTTTAGAACGTTGATCTCGACGTCGGATATGAAAGGTTTCTCCTCCCTCTTCTTTTCCTCCAACCTCGGGACTTCGACGCTCCTCTCTATGTTTGCCCTTATCCTTTCGAGCCTCTCTATCTGAACCCTCCTCTCCTCACCCTCGTCCTCCATCGCCCTTCTCTTTATGGATTCCCTAACTTGCTTGACTATGTCGTCTATCCTCTCACCCTTCTCCTCCCTCCTTCTCTTCTTGACTATGAAAGACTCGTCATCATCGAGCAGGGCGTTCAGGATCTTCTTTTCATCCTCCACGACCATCACCATCCGAGCATGAATCTCAACTTCCCGAACGGCTTAACGTCCACCTTGCTACCGACGATCTTCTTTGCGAGAATAAGGAAATCCTTGGAAACCTTCGAATCTGGCTTTTTTATCGTTACCGGCACGCCTTCCCTCCAGCATTCGGCTATGAGCTTAGATTCCCTTATTATCCCTATTGTCTCCGCACCTATCGCCTTCTCCGCGTAATCGACCATCTTCTTCTCGCCCTTATACCTGTTGACTATTATCCCCCTGACGGGTATGTCGGAGATGTCCGCGACCTTCCTAACCTTGTGGGCGTCGGATATGGAGGTTTTTTCCGGATTGATCACTATGCATATCTTGTCCGAACTGAGCATAGGTATCATTGCGTACTTGCTCAAACCCGCTGCCACATCCAATACGATAAAGTCGTAATCATGTTTAAGGCTTTCGATTATCTCCCTAAGCCTCTCCATGTCTATCTCCTCAAGCGCCTTGACTGACGGCGATGCGGGAATTATATCCAACCTGCCGACGTTCTTAGCCCTTATGCTGTATATCGCGTCCTCCAGATAGTTGGGATCCCTCAAGGCGTCGAGTATCGAAACGAGAGGATCCTCTATACCGAAGAACGTGTGCAGATTGGGAAGGGCGATATCGCAATCTATCACGAGCGTCTTTCCGAACTTCGAAAGTAGCACCGAGAGATTCGCGGCCACCGTAGTTTTACCAACTCCCCCCTTACCCGAACATATCGCGATCACCGGCATCCACACCAACCTCAAACGATAAAATATATATTTTGTTTCATCATAGTAAAGTCGATGGCAAAAGGAAAGATTCTGATAGCCCTAACGCTCCTGCTCTTGATGATCGTTCCCTGTTCGGCCTTAGTACCTACGGCCTTCGACGTTAAAATAGTTACGTTCGTTCACGATTACGGGAAGTACGTTCCGAGGTGGAACAACGTATTCAAGCCCGGCGAAACCCTAAAACTTTACTTGGGTTTGGGAGAGCTCAACGACAACGTCGGTGCTATAGCAATAGACTTCGTAGTTTACGTTAAGGATCCCAACGGTTTCGTCGTTTACAAGAAGGTCGTTGAGGTCAGAAAGTTGGGCTATTACGACCACGTGTACGAGGTCTTGAACGTACCCATCGGCGAACACTGGCTGAGCGGAAAGTACACCATCGAAGCCTACGCGTTCGACGTTCTAAACTATCAGGAGGTTCTTAAGAGCTACACGCGCTACAACGTCTTCTCCGGTAGCGGGGGGGGAAAGATAAAGACCATCAGCAGGAAGGACGCTCCTTACGTTAAGAAGGTTCTCACGTTCTACGTGAATCCGAACGCCGACACAACCCCGCCCAACAGGTTCGTAATAGCCAATTCGAGGTTCGAATCGAGAGTTCTGCCCGTCAACGTTCAGAACAAGCTTGAGGTGACAGTTTTCAACAACTATCCGGAAGACGGGAAGGTAAAGGTCGCGTTGAAGGTCGACGGAAGGATCGTGGACGAGAAGGAAGTCTACCTAAAGGGTTACGAGGCGAAGCTTGTTGAACTAACCATACCTCCGCTGAGAAAGGGTACCCACGTCATAGGCGTCGTCGCATTCGGAGATCACGTGGCCTACGTGAACACCCCGCCGATATTCGTAAAACCCCTCCTCTTCGACAAACCCATACTCCTCGCCAAGGTCTGCAACGGAAACATAATTTACTCTCCGAACGATTACGTTCTCGGAAGTGTCGGAGCATGTTCCATAAACGACGTCAACGTTAAGCAAGCGATCAGCGTTTTCAACGAAACGGGATTCTCGTTAAACAAGGAGTCTGCCGAGATGGTGATGACCAACATCCTCGCGTACGCGTACATAAACCACGTAAGGTACGGCACGATAAAGGTGGCTTTGCTGAGGGGCAGTGACGAGAGGGCGAAAACGGTTCTTCCCGCTCTCTTGAATTACGTCAAGAGGGTTTCCAAGGCTCCGGTCGAATACGTCGGTGTGAAGGGTTACGACGACCTCTGGAACGTTAACGTTCTCATCTACGTCGGCGACGACACTCCAAAGATAAGGGATCTCGGTTACTTCTTCGAAAGAGGTGGCGTGCTCGTAATCGACAACACGGATTACTGGAAGGATCTAAGGGATTCGATATCCACCCAAGCCTACACGCTCGCCAACTGGAGCGGGCTTGAGTTCTCGGACGAGCTCTACAAGTCCTTCTACGACTTCAATCCGAACAAGGTCGTTACCATCGCCGTAAGTACGCACGTTCCGCCTAAGTTCGTTTACTCCGACCTTACGACGAGCAAGTTCTTGGTCGACGTCGGTAAGCCGGTGAACATATCGTTCGTGGTCAAGAACATAGGTGGCGCCGGGAAGGAGAGGGTTGAGGTTACGATAAACGGCAAGGTCGTTTACTCCGAGGAGGTATTCCTGAACAAGGGGGAGTCCAAGAGAATAGAGTTCAGCTACGTTCCGAAAACGGAGGGAAGCTACAAGGTTCAGATCGTAGGTACGAGTCTAATGAAGATATTCTTCGCGAAGGGAAAGGGTACGGTTTCGGCGTCTCCGCCTTCCCCAACGCCCACCCCCGTTCAGGAGAAGAGAAGGGGTGCGGGGCTCGTAGTCGGTTCGGCCGCGTTGCTTGCCGTGCTCGTTATAATCAGAATGCTACTACGTGAATGAGCATGCTTTCGGAATTGGAGAGGGACGTGCTCGAGGCGGTGATGCTCGGAAAGGTGAGGGTTAGGGAAATAGCGAATTTTTGCGGTATTCCGGAGTTCACTGTCGAGGAGATCCTGAAGAGGCTCGTGGAAAACGGTTACGTATCGTACGATCTCAAGCCGACCGAGAGAGCTTACGAAGAGCTCAAGTGGGTAGGAAAGGAGACGGAATTCGGCAGGGACATCAAACGATTCCTCATAAAAATTTTAGACGTTGTAATAGTCTTCTTGCTCCTCTACCTTATCATGACCGCGCTCTTGTGAGGGCAAGGTTTATCTTCCCTCACGTATCAGCCCATAATGAGCCGGGGTTGCAGAGCTCGGCACTGCGGGGGACTCGAGATCCCCTGCCCGTAAGGGTTCGTGGGTTCAAATCCCACCCCCGGCGTGGATTAATCCCTGCCTCATATAACGCTACAAGCTCAATAAGCTTGGGTTCAACGAGATCTGCGATAGAACAGCCTTGAGCTTGAGCAATTTCCTTCAAACGGGCATATAGGTCGGCATTGATACGAAGACATACATCGATCC
>CAZQJR010000035.1:0-11110 GCA_964592825.1 uncultured archaeon
TTCAAACCCGGACAGCCTATACCCTGATCGAGTTCCTCGCCTAAAGGAAATATCCTGCAACTCTTGGGACGTATCGGATGGATCGAGCATCTGTTGTCCTTTAGAAATGGACAGGGAAGCTTCACCGGATGTTTAGCCTCAACATTCTTGCTCAACTCTTCGATGAGCTCGTCCAAGTTCACGTGCTCCGATATCGCATCGATGTTTTCCATGTACAGCTTCTTCTCTACGGGATCGAGGACTACCTTGCTCAAAATCTTGCAACACCTTCCGCACTGCTGGCAAACGAAAGGTATCCTGACGACACCGTTCCTCAGCTTCAGTTCTGCGAAAATCATCTCTTCTGCTTGCTTTTAATTTCTTCTATGGCCTCCATCGCTGAATCCTTCACCTCTCCTTCCTCCTTTAAAAGCTCTTCCAAGAACTCGACGTCGCTCTCATCGCCTATGCTGCCGAGTAGCATCGCTACGTCCTCCCTTATCCTGAAGTCCTCGTGCTTCAGCAGGTTCCTTATGACGTCCTTGGCGAGCTTTATTGCTTCGGGGTTCTCCTTGGCTATCTGCTCCATCACGACCATCGCACCGAACCTGACCATGAAGTCCTCGTACGCCAAGAGCTCCGCAAGAATCCTGACGTCTTCGGGGTTCTTTGCGATAATCTCCTTTATCTCATCGAGCCTCCTTTCGTTGAGAAGGGTCACGAAGTAATCCCTCTTGTAATCCCCCGACGCCTTCCTAAGCCACTCCAAGAGCTCCTCCTTCGAAACGTATCCCGTCAACTTTATCTCTCCGTTTATTATCGTGGTCGGTGCGGAGGTGACGTCGAACTTCTGCATTAGATCCGTGAATCTGCTCGCGTCCACTACGGTGGACTTAATCTTCGGATTAGCCACCGCAAAGCTGTTTACGGTTTCTACGACCTTCGCGCAGTGAGGGCAGATGGGCATAACGAAAACAATAACGTCCGCCTCCAACCCCTCGACACCCTCCACCTTCACACCCTTCGATAGCATCTTGATCGTTTTTAGAAAGGGCTCCAGCTCCTCCCTCAAAGGTATGGCGTTGTATATTATGTTCTCTCTCCCGTCCTTCCTCAGAACCATCGCGGGTTTGGCCAACAGACCCTCCCTTTCCTCAACCCTGTAAGAAATTTTATCACTCACATTGGATAATATTTTTGCGAAGTCCTCGAAATCCCTCCAATTCTCGTTCGGAACTACGACTATCTCAACGTTCTCCTCGAGATCCTTAAGCTCCCTACCGATCTTTTCGATCTCGGACTGGGTCAGCATCGTAGTGAGTTTCGGTCGAAACAATATATACTTTTCAGTGACCGTACAGCTCCTTTCTCCTCGCCTCGAGCAGATCTTCTTTTATTCCACCGAACTCCGCGGCGGATCTAACCTTCACCCCGTGTTCCTCTCCCTTCTCGAATATCCTATCTATCCTCTCCCTCCATCTTACGTCCCTCGTTAGGTGGTGATCGAGAACTATCTCCCTAACCCCCGTCCTCTCCATGAGCTTGGATACGTTCTCCAAAGACCTCTCGAGCAGTTTCCCTCCGAAAATGTGGGGCAAGTAAGTCATGGGTCCGTCCATGAAGACCACGTCCGGGTCGGACTCTATAACGAACTCTATCTGCTCATCCCTCGTCGCCCCTTCAACGTCGGAGGTGTAAACGAAGACCTCCTTTCCGTCGTCCACGAGGACTTCGAGCACGTATCCGAGCCTCTCGTCCTTTCCGTGAAACACGGGCTTGGAGAATTCGATCCTCACCCCCTCGAACTCGAACCGCCTCGAATCTGCGAACTCTACCTTCGGGGGATTTTCTATCTCCCCAAGCCTCTTCAGAAAGAAGGATGCCCTCTCCATCTGGCTCCTGTTTATCGCGATCTTTGGATGCTTTACGAGGAGAGTCTTGCCGGCCAAGATTTCCGGCTCGTTCGGGTTGTGGTGGTCGTAGTGGTAGTGCGTGATTATAACTACGTCAGCGTTGAGAGTTTCCCGCTTTATCTTCTGCCACAGCTCCTCCTTTCTTTTTATTTCAATTTCGTGCGGTGGCAGTCCGTACCTCTTCGGCCCCAACGCCACGCTCGGATCTATGACGATCTTTACGTCCCCCGCCTCCACCACCGTGCACATGCTCCTCGCTCCGAACGAGTCGAACGCTACGGGTCTTATTCGCACGAAGGAAGGGATCCCGCGCGGGACTTCAAAGTTTCGTTAAACTACAACCTCCATTCCGTCTTCGGCCATCCTGACCTCACGGTACTTCGATAACCTCCTCAAAATCTCTTCTCCCACCTCCCTCGTCTCCGGGTAGAGATGGGTGAGGTACACGGTCTTGGCTCTGCACATTGGCAGCAACTCCTCGAAGGTGTCGGGAGTCGTGTGGTGCTCGGACTCCCCCTTCGGGAGGGACATCTCGTGGATGAGCACGTCGCATTCCACTTCCATGAGCTCCGGGATGGGAGACGTGTCTCCGCTCACGACCACCCTCCTGCCCTCCGCCTCGACCACGTATGCCCTGCTTATTATCGAGTGTTTCGTTGGAATCGTGTAAACCCTGAACTCCCCCACCTCGAACGCCTCCTCCTCGGACACCTCGAATTCTACCTTCCTCCTCAGGTAAGGATACGCTTCGAGAAGGGATTCCAAGAAAGCTTTCGTCCCTTTTGGGCCGAATATCCTTAGAGGCTCGCATCCCGTCAGCCACCTCGCCTTCAGAAGGGCGAGTAGGTCGCCGTTGTGATCCAAGTGGTTGTGGGTGATAAGAACAGCATCTATCCCTTTAAAATCCTTCAGCCTCGAGAACGCTCCAGCGCCGATATCAACCAAGATCTTCGTTTTTTCTCCTTCAATTAGAATGCAACTTTGAGCTTTTGAAGTATCTATGCATGTTCCCGTACCTAAGAACGTAACTTTCATGTGCTTGAACTCATCGGCTGGGCTATTTATGTTAACGCAAACGATTAAAAACGACTTAACAAGCTTGAAGCGTGAGGGTTGCGATATTGAGACCAAAGGAATACATTGCAAACGTTTCGGAGAAGCTTAGGCAAGAGGGTTTTGAAGTTGTGGCGGTTCCTTTTCTTAAGATAGTTCCGAACGAAGAAAGCTTTGCAAAGATAGGCGAACTTAGTAGATTTGACGCGGTGATAGTTACGAGCCAGACATCAGCTAAGATCCTCGTCGAGCACGGGTTCAGGCACGGGAACGTTATAGCCATAGGTAGGAAGACCGCGGAGGTGCTTGGCTCTGCTGGGATCGAGGCGAGGGTTCCTTCGAAATTCGATTCGAAGACTCTTTACGAGGAGTTCAAGGACGAGCTCACGGGGAAGAGGGTGGCGGTGGTAAGGAGTAATAGGGGAGATCCGATACTCCTCCGCCTCCCCAACGTTGAGGAGATAGTCCTCTACACCATTGAGTTCGAGCGCGGAGAGGAGCAGAGGAGGTTCGTGAAAGAGATGGACTTCGATGCGATAGTGTTTTCGAGCAGGATGATGGTGAGGAGCTTCTTCGAACTTGCGAGGGAGATGGGAATGCTGGAGGAGGTAGTTGAGAGGTTGAGGGAGAAGAGGGTGATAGCCATAGGCCCTCCGACGAGGGAAGAGCTCGAAAAGTATGGGATATCCGCGGAAATGCCTTCCGAATACACGTTCGATGGCGTGGTGGATCTGCTTAAGGGAAAAGTATCAAAAACCCATTAGATCAGTTTCGTACATGGATGTAGCGATCTTGGGGGGTGGTAACTTAGGTTGTGCCCTCGCGAAGGCGATTGCGAAGAGGTACGATGTGGTTGTCACGAGGAGGAACGTTGAAAGGATAAGGTTTTTGGAGGATTTGGGTTGTGAGGTGTGTTCCGATAACGTTCGCGCCGTTGAAAAGGCGAAATTCGTTTTCCTAACCGTAAAGCCTAAGGACGTTTCTCACGTCCTGTCCGATCTGAATTTGGAGGGTAAGATCCTCGTTAGCTTCGTCGCCGGCGTGAGGGTGGATGACTTGAGGAGGTTGGCGGAGTGCAAGATAGTTAGGGCCATGACGAGCATATCCGCGGAGTTGGGGAGTTCCGTTACGGCGTACTACACCGAGGATCTATCCTCCGAGGAGGCGTTCGAACTCGAAAACGTCTTCGATTGCATGGGCGACGTGGTAAGGGTCGACGACGAGGAGTTGCTCGACGCCGTAACGGCCTATTCGAGCGCTGTGGCCTTCATGGCGAGGATGTTCGAGTCCTTCGTTTACGCCGGGCTCAAGATGGGTTTGAACAGGGAGCTCGCGGAGAGGCTGACCGTAGGACTTTTCAAAGGCTCCTCCGAGCTCTTGGAGTTGGAGGATCCGAGGGAAGTGATAGACAGGGTGGTTACGCCCGCCGGAACGACCATAGAGGGACTGATTAAGATGATGGAGCACGGGATTGATTACGGGATAGTCGATGCTATGCTGTCCGCGAGGCCATGCAGAAGGTAGTGGAAGCCCTTAGAAGTTTGGGAATAGAGAGGCTGAACGATCTTCAGAAGGTGGTTATTCCTAAGATCGCTGAGGGGAGGAATGTACTCGTAGTCGCACCTACCGGTAGCGGAAAGACGGAGTGTGCCGTGATTCCGACGTTCTGCAAGATTTTGAAGGAAAAGATGGACGGAATAGCGATGCTCTACGTAACCCCTCTGAGGGCTTTGAACAGGGATCTGCTTAGAAGGCTCTCGAACCTCGCAAAAGCCTTGGGGCTCAGCATAGCCGTGAGACACGGGGATACCGCGGAGGTCGAGAGGAGACGGCAGGCCAAGGAACCGCCCCAGATACTCATAACGACCCCCGAAACCCTTCAACTGCTTTTGGTAGGGAGGAGGTTGAGAAAGGCGCTCGAGAACTTGAGGTTCTTGGTCGTCGACGAGGTTCACGAACTCGCCGAGTCCGAGAGGGGCGTTCAGTTGGCGGTGGCGCTCGAGAGGTTGAGGGAGATCTCGAACTTTCAAATCATAGGCCTGTCGGCGACGGTGAGTAACGCCGAGGATGTTGCGAGGTTCTTCGGAATTTCGGAAGTTATCGTTTGGAAGGGAAACAAAAGATACGAATTCCGCGTTATAAAGGAGAAGGACGCGGTTGAATGTGTTAGGAGGATCATCGAGGCACACGAATCCGCTCTCGTGTTCGTAAACACGAGGCAGACGGCCGAGGCCTTGGGCTTGGCGTTGAAGGAGACGACGAACGTCGAAGTCCATCACGGATCCCTATCCAAAACCGCGAGGATGGAGGCGGAGGAGAGGTTTAGCAGGGGGGAGCTAAAGGCTCTGATATGCACTTCTTCCATGGAGCTCGGTATAGACATCGGGCACGTGGAGGTGGTGGTTCAATTCGGAAGTCCGAGGGAGGTGGGAAGGTTAATTCAGAGGGTGGGGAGGAGCGGGCATAGGGAGGGTAAGGTTTCGTTCGGATACATTGTCACCAAGAACTTCGACGAAGTGCTCGAATCTTGGGTTATAGTCGATAGGGCTTTGAGGGGGGAGATCGAGGAGACGAGAATGCACGAGGGTTGTTTGGACGTTCTCGCCAATCAGATATGTGCGATAACTTTGGAATACGGTGAAATCGACGCGGAGAGGTGTTACGAGATAGTTTCGAGAGCTCGTCCGTTTAGAAACCTTAAATTCGAGGATTTCCTGAGGGTGTGTGAGTTTCTTGCCGAAGGTAGGCTCGTTCGATTCAATGGATCGAAGCTGAAACCGAGCAGAAAGACGAGGAGGCATTTCTACGACAACGTATCGATGATCCCGGACGAGAGAAGGTTCAAGGTCGTGGACGTAACGACGGGGAGGGCGATAGGGTATCTGGACGAGAGCTTCGTCGCCACGTTCGAGGGATCGGCGTTCACGATGAAGGGAGAGCCTTGGAGCGTCGTTGACGTTGACGATGTCGTGAGGGTGGAGCCTTTTACGGGGGAGGGTGAGATTCCGGTTTGGGTTGGCGAGGAGATACCCGTTCCGTTCGAAGTGGCTCAGGAGGTTGGCAAGGTCAGGGGATGGATAGCGGGAATGATCGTTTCTGGGGTGAGGAGGGAGGAGATTATCGAAGTGTTGATGGATAGGTTCAGGACGAACGAAGAGGCATGCGAGGAAGTTCTGTCCGTCATTGAAAGGCAGATAAAGGAGGGATTCACGGTACCGACGGACTGCAGGATAACCGTGGAGGGGAGGGGGAGGGTGGTGGTCAACTGTTGTTTCGGGCACAGGGTGAACGAAACCCTCGGAAGAATTTTGGCTCTCCTTCTCTCCGCAAAAATGGACGTTAGCGTTAGCGTTGAGATAGATCCCTACAGAATAAAGCTTACACCCGCCAACGCGGAGGACGTTGCCGAGATCCTAAAGTCCCTCAGCCCGGAGGCTATTGAGGAGCTCATTAAAAGGGCTGTCAAGGGGACTAAGCTCATGCAGTGGAGGATCGTTCACTGCGCGAGGAAGTTCGGATACCTAAGCAAGTCGGCCGACACTTCCAAGATAAACGTTCAAAGGCTCGTCGAGAGGCTCGAAGGAACGCCGATATTCGAGGAGGCGTTGAGGGAGATACTGCACGAAAGGCTCGACTTGGAAAGAACGAAGGAGGTCGTGGGTAAGATAGGGAGGGAGATAACGGTTTCCGTTTACTCCGACCTAAGTCCCATTTCCCTCGCGTCCGAAGATTCCCGCTCCGACGTTCTTATTCCCGCAAAACCGAGGAGGGCAATCGTCGAAGCCTTCAAGAGGAGGTTGGATGAGGAAACCTGTGTCCTTTACTGTCTGAACTGCGGGTGCAGGATTAGGAGCAAGGTTAAGGCCGTCGACAGGCTTGAATGCGTTAGGTGCGGATCGAAGATGGTTGCGTGCGTGAACGCGAGGAGGAGGTTGGAGGACGTTGGGAAGAGGGAGCTGTTCAGAATAGCGAACCTCGTAATGGCGTACGGAAAGAGGGCGGTTTACGCTCTAAACACCCTCGGAGTTGGAGTGGAAACGGCATCCAAGATTCTCGCGAAACCCTACAGAAGTGAGGAGGAATTCTTCTCGGAGTTGCTCGAGGCTGAAAAGAGGTTCATAAGAACGAGAAGATTTTGGGATTGACCATCCTTCTCGCGAGGTTGACGACTTCCCCTACGACTATCAGCGTAGGCCCCCTGACGTTCTCTCTCTCCACGATCTCGGCTATATTTTTCAGCGTACCGAAAAAAGTCCTCTGATTTTTCAAAGTTCCGTTCTCTATAACCGCAATCGGCGTATCCGGGCTCCTTCCCGCCCTTATTAAATTATCACAAATTTCTTTTATATTATTTCTACCCATAAGTATTACGAGCGTTCCCTTCAGAATCGACTCCTGCCACTTCTTTACGCAATCTTTTCCAGTAACGACGAGTATAGAAGAAGACACGCCCGGATGTGTTAGAGGAATCCCGGCGGAGGTGGGAACGGAACTTATCGAACTCACCCCCGGTATTACCTCGAACGGAACTCCGTGTTTAGCCAAGAACTCCGCCTCAAGCCCTCCCCTCCCGAACACGAACGGATCTCCTCCCTTTAACCTAACAACGACCTTCCCCTCCTTCGCCAGCCTGACCATGAGCTCGTTTATCTCCATCTGCCTGTCGTAACCCCTTTCACCGCTGTTCTTGCCCACGTATATCAGCTCCTTTCCCATCCCCTTCAGCATCTCCAATATCTCCTCTCCTACGAGCCTATCGTATAGAATTACGTCCGCTCTCTCGATAGCCTTGAGAGCTTTGAGAGTTAGGAGCTCCGGATCCCCCGGCCCCGCTCCGACGATGTAAACCTTACCAACCATTCGACCACCTTCGTTCATTCGATTGCCGGAAAATCGCTAAAACCTTTTCGTTTTTTAGATTGTAATTAAAGCCAATTTTATCAAAGTTAATTTCGAAAATCTTATATACGTTCCTCAAAAGATAGTTATACGGTGAAATAGGGAGGTGAATGGATGCCAGTAGTTGATGGTGTTGAGTTGCCCGAGACTCCTCTGCTCGATGAGTTAGAAAAGGGTCCATGGCCCTCTTTTGTGAAGGAGATCAAGAAGGCGGCCATTGGGCAAGAGAAGGCGATGAAAGAGGGTAAGAAGATAAAGTTGCCCGGTTCCGCCAAGGGACTCTTGAAGGTTCTCGAATTGGCGTACGAAGAGAAGAGAACGCACTGGAAGCACGGTGGTATCGTTTCGGTTATCGGATACGGTGGTGGAGTTATAGGAAGGTACTGTGACCTTGAGGATAAGGTTCCGGAGGTATGGCACTTCCACACGATCAGAGTTAACATGCCCGCCGGATGGTTCTACACGACCAAAGCCCTCAGGGCGATCTGCGACGCTTGGGAGAAGTGGGGATCCGGACTTACGAACTTCCACGGATCTACCGGTGACATAATCCTGCTCGGAACGAGGACGGAGCACCTCCAGCCGATGGCCAACGCCTTGGCGTACCTCGACCAGCTCTACGGCTCCCCCGCCCCGTTCGACATCGGTGGTTCCGGTTCCGACCTGAGAACGCCCTCCGCATGCATGGGTCCGTCTCTCTGTGAGTTCGCGTGCTACGACACCCTCAAGGCCTGCTACGAGTTCACGATGAGGTACCAGAACGAGCTCCACAGGCCGATGTGGCCGTACAAGTTCAAGATCAAGTGCGCTGGATGTCCGAACGACTGTATTGCTGCGAAGGCGAGGTCGGACTTCGCCATCATCGGAACTTGGAAGGACGAGATCCAGATCGATCAGGAGGCGGTGAGGGAGTACGCTAAGGTAATAGACATCGAGGAGCACGTCGTCAAGAAGTGCCCGACCAAGGCGATAAGCTGGGACGGAAAAGAGTTGAAGATAAACAACAGGGAGTGTATAAGGTGCATGCACTGCATAAACGTGCTGCCGAAGGCGTTGAAGCCGGGTAAGGAGAAGGGAGCGACGATCCTCATCGGTGGAAAGGCTCCGTTCGTAGATGGTGCCATCATCGGTTGGGTTGCCGTACCGTTCATTCCCGCCGACGAGCTCATAGAGAAGTGCTGCGAGATGCTCGAGGCCATCTGGGAGTGGTGGGACGAGGAAGGTAAGTTCAGAGAGAGAGTCGGAGAGCTCATCTGGAGGAAGGGAATGGACGAGTTCCTGAAGGTCATCGGTCAGAAGGCCGACGTTAGAATGGTTTACGCTCCGAGAAACAACCCGTTCATATTCTGGAGAGAGTTGAACGAGTAAGTTTTGGAGGTGTTTTGTGTGGTAGCGCAGGAAGTTGAGAAGGAGCCGGAAGAGACCCTTCAGCCCAAGACGGACTTCGGCCCGCCGCATTACGAGATAATGATGCACCCCGTAATAAAGAAGAACTACGGCAAGTGGCTCTATCACGAGCCCGTAAGGCCGGGTGTTATCAAGAGGGTTGCCGAGTCTGGAGATGTCGTTTACACCGTCAGGTTCGGTTCGCCGAGGTTGCTTAGCATATACACGATAAGGGAGATCTGCGACATCGCCGACAAGTACTGTGACGGTTATCTGAGGTTCACGAGCAGGCACAACGTCGAGTTCATTCTCACCGATCCCGACAAGATCGAGCCTCTAATTCAGGAGGTTCAGGAGAAGTTGGGGTTCCCGTGCGGTGGAACGAGGGACACGACCAACGCTAAATACTGCCTTTCCAACATAATCCACACGCAGGGTTGGGTTCACTGCCACACCCCAGCTACGGATGCGTCCGGTATCGTCAAGTCGGTGATGGACGAGCTCTACGACTACTTCGTGGACTACAAGCTCCCGGCTCAGTGCAGAATTTCGTTGGCCTGCTGTGCTAACATGTGCGGAGCCGTCCACGCCTCCGACATCTCGATGGTCGGTGTCCACAGGAAGATACCCAAGATCGACGACGATGCGGTAAGGAGGACGTGTGAGATTCCATCGACCGTCGCAGCTTGCCCGACCGGTGCCCTTAAGCCGGACATGAAGAGGAAGACCGTGGTGCTGGACAAGGACAAGTGCATGTACTGCGGTAACTGTTACACGATGTGTCCGGGAATGCCGATCTTCGACCCGGAGAACGACGGAGTGGCGATACTCGTTGCCGGTAAGGTTTCCGATGCGAGGTATCCGCCGCAGCTGTCGAAGGTAGTCGTGCCGTGGCTCCCGAACAACCCGCCGAGGTGGCCTGAGGTCGTTCAGACAGTCAAGAAGATCCTCGAGACTTGGGCGACGCACGCGGAGAAGTACGAGAGGATCGCGGAGTGGGTTCACAGGATCGGCTGGGAGAGGTTCTTCGAGCTAACGGGCTTGGACTTCACCGAGAAGCTCATCGACGACTACAAGAGGACGCCGTACATATACGCCTCTTACAGGACGTCCGCCGCGTTCAGATGGTAAAGCGTATATACACCTTTCATCAATTTTTATATTGGTGACCCAAAATGACCGAGGAGATCAACAAGGAGGAATTGAAGCAGAAGGTTTTGGAGTATTTGGCGAAGAAGCCTTGGCAGGTTAGGGATCTGGCGAAGATTCTGAGAGTCAAAAAGAGAGAGCTCGATAAAATCGTGCAGGAGTTGATAAACGAGGGGAAGGCCGCATACTGGTCTTCCGGTTCCACGACCTACGTGACCACCAAGGAGAAGCTCGAGGAGATGGAGAAGAAGAGGTCTGGAACGTAATTCCTTTTCTATTTTTGTTCACGATTTTTCAATTAAAAAACGAAAAAGTTTAAATACTTCCCAAATATAAGGGCGTAGGGGTGATATCGTGGTAGAGATCAAGGTGGATCCGGAAAAGTGCGACGGTTGTGGGGAGTGCGTGGGAGTTTGCCCTGCGGAGGTTTATGAGATCGGAGAGGACGGAAAATCTCATCCCGTCAGGCCTGAGGACTGTCAGGAGTGTTGCTCCTGCGTCGAAACCTGTCCTAACGGTGCGATCTGGGTGGACGTTTGCGAGTAATCCTTTTTTTTATTCGTCGTTTATATCGACGATAATCGAATGGCCATTCGATAAGTTTATAAATTTTCGGTGATCATTCGCTCTATGGATTCGGTCATCAGGGCGCTCGCGGATAAGATCTCGGGCGATATCGTATTCTCCGAAACTCCCGGAAGGACGATCAAGAAGTGGAGGCAGATTTTCGA
>CAZQJR010000036.1:0-11727 GCA_964592825.1 uncultured archaeon
ACCTAATGTCGTAATGTTCGACCTTTCGGAGATACGGAAGAGGAGGAAGAGGCTCGGTTTAACCCAAAAGGAGTTGGCGGAGCTCGTTGGAGTTAGCCAGCCGTTGATAGCGAAGATAGAAACCGGGAGAATGGATCCTAAGCTGTCCCTCGTTAAGAGGATATTCGAGGTTCTCGACGAGCTCGAAGGAAAGATGGTGAAGGCGAGGGACGTAATGACGTCTCCGGTGATCAAGGTTTCCCCCGATACCCCAATAGAGGAAGTTGTGGAGATAATGAGAAGTAGGGGGATCTCTCAAATGCCCGTTGTGGATGGGGAAAGGATAGTCGGTTGCGTGACCGAGGGGTCGATTCTCAGGGCGATGATTTCGAGGGGAAGGAGGCTGGTTGCGAGGGACTGCCTCGACAGACCCTTTCCGATGGTTTCTCCCGACGAAAGGATAGACACCGTAACTAACATGCTTCTTGAGAATCCCGCCGTTCTCGTCGTTGAGGACGGGAGGATAGTTGGGATAATAACCAAACAGGACGTCATGAAGGTCATGAAATGAGGTCTTCGAGCGTGAGCAATGGTAGCAGGTTCGGTATCTTCGCTCCCCTGTCCACGACTGTCAGTATCGCCACCACCTCTCCTCCCCTCTCCCTCACCCTCTCAACGACCGACATCGCGGAGCTACCGGTCGTCGTTACGTCCTCGACGACGACTACCCTCTCTCCCCTCTTCACCTCCCCCACGCAATCCTCCCGAGTCCCGTATTCCTTCCTTCTCTTTCTGAATATCACGTAGGGTTTTCCGGTTTTGAGCGATAGCGCCACCGCGAGCGGAACTCCTCCGAGCTCTATGCAGGCTATCCTGTCGAAACTCGTACCTTCTACCTTCTTCGCCATCTCGCTCGCTATCGCGTCGAGCACCTTCGGATCCGTGCAAGCGAGCTTAACGTCCACGTAAACGTTGCTCCGCTGACCCGAGGACAGGACGAAATCCCCGAACCTCACCGCCCCTACCCGCCTGAGCAACTCTGCGAGCCTCACCACGGCACCTCCTTGAGCTTCAAAACGTATGCTATGACGTTGACGCCCAAGTGGAGGACGGGGGTTATAATTATTCCGATTAGCAGGATCTTGGGTGTGAAAAGGACGCCGAACGCCGGAGAAAGGCTCGCGAAGGCGTACGCAACGAGCAGGAACGTCAGCTGATCCAACACGGGAAAACACCTGCCCCTCTCCACACCGAACCTCCGCTTTACGAAGCTCCCGAGGGCGTCGCCGGTCATAGCACCTAAGGCGAGAAGGAACACGAGTAGAGAGAACCGATCGTACGGAAGGGAGGAGTATATTCTGAAACCGAAAGTCCTCTCTATCAGCAGTTGAAGGTGACCAACGATCACACCGCCCAGAACCCCCGCGACGAAACCCCTTATGGTCTTCCCGTCCCCGAGTATCCTCTTCCCGTCTACGAATTTTTTGCCGAAGTCCAGCGGCGTTCCTCCCCCGAAGAGAACTGCGAAGTTGTTGGGGGTATAAGCTGGGAGGAGAAGCCAGATAGTTTTCAGCACGTCGTGCATGATTCAAAGGGGGCGAAAAAGAATATAAGGTTTACACGAGTCCGAAGACCTCTTCCTCGTCGAACTTGGGTATGCATATACCGCCGTTACCGACCCAATACTTACAGTTCCAGAAGTTGCACTCTATCCTGCTTATGTTCCTCAGCCTTTTTTGACAGAACATCGAATAAACTTCTCGATCCGGCTATTTAAAATTTATCCCATTTCTGTCGAGATCGAGCCCTTGGAATCTGCCTAATCCCTCCTTTTGGGAATGAACTCTTCGACGTCAACAAATTCGGTAAAGATTTATATCCTCACTTTCAAAAGCGTGTGGAGGTGTAGTCATGGAAGATGAGATCGAACTCCCTTACAAAACACGCTCACTCTGTCCGGAGTGTCTCAAGGTTTTGGACGCTGAGGTTTACGAGGAGAACGGCAAGGTGATGATAAAGAAGGTCTGCCCCGAGCACGGGGAGTTCGTCGACGTTTACTGGGGCGACGTTCGGCTGTTCAAGAAGGCCTCACGTTTCAGGCACGACGGCTTGGGGATATGGAATCCAATAACGAAGAACGACAAGGGATGCCCGTTCTCCTGCGGTCTTTGTAACCTACACAAGAGCCACACCGCCCTGTTGAACATAGTTCTGACGAACAGGTGCGACTTGGCCTGTTGGTATTGCTTCTTCTACGCCAAAAGGGCGGGTTACGTTTACGAGCCCACCGTGGAGCAGATAGTTGAGATGGTGAGAATCGCGAAGAACCTCAAGCCAGTTGGATGCAACGCTGTGCAGTTGACGGGCGGTGAGCCGACGCTTAGGGAGGATCTGATAGAGATAATAAGGGCGATAAAGGCCGAAGGAATCGATCACGTTCAGCTGAACACGAACGGCATAAGGCTCGCGTTGGACAGGGACTTCGCCCTCAAGGTCAGGGAGGCGGGGGTGAATACGGTTTACCTATCCTTCGACGGGGTGGACGAGAAGACGAACCCCAAGAACATAAAGGAGGTTCCAGCCATACTCGAGAACTGTAGGAGGGCTGAGTTGGGAGTGGTGTTCGTCCCTACGGTCATAAAGACCGTGAACGACCATCAGCTTGGAGACATAATAAGGTTCGCCGCCGAAAACATAGACGTCGTGAGGGGGGTGAACATCCAGCCTGTGAGCTTGGTCGGAAGCATGCCGAGGAAGGAGAGGGAGAAGTACAGGATAACGATTCCCGACGTTATAATAAGGATTGAGGAGCAGACCGACGGACAGATATCGAGGGAGGACTTCTATCCCGTTCCGAGCGTTACCCCCTTCTCCCACTTCGTCGAGGCCAAGACGGGGCGACCGCAGTACGAGTTCACGTGCCATTTCGCTTGCGGGATGGCTACTTACGTATTCAAAGAAGGAGACAGGCTAATACCGATAACGAGGTTCGTGGACGTGGAGGGGCTTTTCGAGTTCCTGAACGAGAAGGCGGAGGAGATAAAGAACAGCAAGATAAAGAGCCTTAGGTTTATAAAGGGCATTCTCGATCTTAGGAAGTTCGTGGACATGGACAAGGCGCCCAAGAGCTTCGACATAAGCAAGATCCTTTTCGACGTATTGATAAGGCACGACTACACCGCCCTCGCGGAATTCCACGTCAGAACCCTGTTCATAGGAATGATGCACTTTCAGGATCTTTACAACTACGACATAGAGAGGGTGAAGAGGTGCGTCATACACTACGCGACGCCCGACGGTAGGATAATACCCTTCTGCGCCTTCAACGTTCTCCCCGAAATCTACAGAGATAGGATCCACGAGGAGTACGGGATTCCCGTCGAGGAATGGGAGAAGAAAACGGGGAAGAGGCTTAAGGACGAAATATACAGGGTCGTGAGAAGACCTAAGGATTGAACCTCAACAGTTCGTTCGCCAAAACGTATACCGCCATGTCCACTTCATCCTCGAGCTTGATCTCCGTCCTGTTTCCCTTCCAAGCGTCCATTAAAGCCTTCCCCTTCCACCCGCAAACCTCGACTTCGGGGGGCGACGACTTCACCCCGTAATACATCCTCATTATGACCGCCTTTATCACCTTCGCGTCCCCCTTGAGCTCATCCCTGCCGAGTTGTTCCGCCTTGTCGAAGCAGTGCATGAAGTTCACCGCGTTTACGCCGTAGTTCCTGAACACGAGAAATCCAAGCGCTCCCGCCTTTAGGTAGAGCTCCGACGCCTTCTCCTTCTCCCCCCTCGTTTCGAAGATCTTGGCTAAGTTCATGTAAAACGTCGCCTTAACGTCCGGCGGGATCTCGTCCTTCTTCCTCTCGAGAATTTCGAGTATCTCCCTCGCACCGTCCAAGTTACCGCTGTTCACGTAGAGTGAGCTCAAGTTGCTCAGAACCGCGGACATGTTCATCTTCGCCTTGGGATCCTCCAGACCCGAGTAAACCCTAAGGGCTTCCTTGTAATACCTCTCCGCCTTTTCGAAGTCCCCCCTCTTGCTGTAGAGATAACCCAAGTTGTTCAGGAGCTCCGCGACCCTCTCATCGTTCTTCTTCGATAGCTCCTCCCTCAAAGCGTCGTGGAGACACTTTTCCGCGTTGTCGTAATCCTCTTTGGCCATGTAAACGTCCGCGAGATCCCTCAAGAGCTCCGCAACCTCTTCTCCGTCCTCCAACTTCACCCTAAGGCTCTGAACGAACATGCTTTCAGCCTTGTTCAGATTCCCCCACATGGCGTAGAGCTTGCCCAAGTTGTGAAGAACTCCGGCGATGTACCTCCTGTACTTGGGATCCTCCTGCTTCATGTAGTAGTCCAAAACCGCTCTGTAGTTTGCCTCCGCCTCCTCGTACTTCTTGAGTATTAGATAGAGATTTCCGAGGGTTCCCAATATTCTACACCTCTCGTCCCCTTCGTAGTGCTTAGCGAGCCTCTCGCCGACCTCCACCAGTATCTCTATGCACTCGTGCCTTCCGAGCATTCTGTTGGACAGGTCTACGAACTTCTCCAGAGCGTCCTCAAGCTTTCCCGCCTTCATTAGGTGATACGCGAGCTTGGCCTCGCTCGTGAAGTCGTCGAACTTCCCGTAGTATTCCACCGCGAGCTCGTGCTCCTCTTTCCCGACCAAGTCTTCGAGAACCTCCCTCGCTACGTCCCTCATTCCGTAGCTCTTAACCCTCTTCCTCACCACCCCGCTCTTAACCAGTTCCTCGAGAAGGGTGTCGTAGTCTTCGAACTTCTTAGAGTAAACCTCCTTTGCGACGTCGTCTATCCTGTCTATCAGGCTGAGACACTTCGCGAGCTCGAAAGCCCTCTCGCCAACCCTGTTCCTGATCGCTTTAACGATGCCCTCCCTGATCTTTGGGATAAGATCGATCAGATCCTTCTCCTCGGCCTTCTCCGCTCTTTCTATGAGCTCGACCAAATCAGGTTCGTTCAACTCCTTCGCGAACTCCAAATACCTCTCGAACATGGTATCACCTGAATACTATGCCCGCGTAGCCTACGACCTGACTCTTGTCCGCCACGTCCCCGCTCGTGGAATAGTCTACGAGCTCCGCGCGGGCGCCGTACCTCTTCGCGTATATCATCGCCACCGCTATAGCCCCGTAACCGCACACGCTCGCTTGGAGGTCGTAGATAGTTTTGTAGTACCTCGATACGTCCATGCTGAGTATGGCCTTTATCACTATCTCATCCAACCTCCTGCACTCCTCGTCTGGCAGGTAGTGGTGCATGTCCGAGGAGGCTACGACGACTATATCCCTTCCCGTCTCCTCCTTCGCCACCATTATCTCCTCCGCAACCTCCGTGGCGGTCTCCTCATCCTGCAGACCGAGGCATATGGGGACGATCTTGAACTCCCTGCCCCTGTTTATGAACTGGAGGAAGGGAACCTGAACTTCCAGAGAGTGCTCGTATCTGTGCGCTATTTCGTCCATGTCTATTATCCTCTTCGGCAGAGCGTCCACGAACTCCAAGTCGACCTCCACCTCTCCGAGCGGGGTTAGCCACGTGTCCGTCGATACCGCCACCGCCGACCCGTAACCAGTGTGGTTAGGCCCTACTATGACGTAAGTCTCCACTTGGGGGACGAGGGAGTAGACCTTACCCGCAGTCCTTCCCGAGAACATGTATCCCGCATGCGGAGCGACGCAGGCGATTACGGAAGGATCGGGATTGTAACGGACGAACTCGTTCAGCATGGCCAGAAGGGAGTCCGGATTGGATGGATAGAACGATCCGGCCACCACGGGGTGTCTCATGTGCTCAGGTTCGTAGGCCAATACTTAAGCTTATCTATCGGGGCGAAGAGGTTGCGTTGTGGCGGTGATGGTGTTCAGCGGAGGTTTGGACTCTACGACGTTGCTTTGGTATCTGGGGAGGAGGGAGAAGGTTCACGCTTTGACGTTCGACTACGGTCAGAGGCACGCGAAGGAGATAGAGCACGCCAAGAGGATAGTAGAGTTCGCCAGATCCGAGGGGATGGAAGTCGAGCACGTCGTGGTGGACGTAAGATCCGTAGGAAGGTTGATAGCGAAGGGGGCGCTTTTTGGGGGAGAGGTTCCCAAGGGGCATTACGAGGAGCCGAAGCACAGGGCGACGATAGTTCCGAACAGGAACATGATAATGCTCTCGATAGCCGTGGGTTACGCGGTGAGGGTTGGGGAGAAGGAGGTTTACTACTCGGCTCACAGGGGAGATTACGCTAACTATCCGGATTGCAGGAAGGAGTTCGTTAAGGCGTTCGACACCGCCGTTTACCTCGCCAACATCTTCACGCCCGTTGAGGTTAAAGCCCCCTTCGTCGACATGGACAAGGCGGAGATAGTGGGGCTCGGTCTGAAGCTCGGAGTGCCTTACGAGCTCACTTGGACGTGCTACGAGGGGAAGGATAGGCCGTGTCTCAGTTGTGGGGCGTGCGTGGAGAGAACCGAGGCGTTCCTTAGGAACGGCGTAAGGGATCCGGCTCTGAGCGAGGAGGAGTGGAGGAGGGCGGTGGAGATATACGAGAGGTCGAAGAATGAGGGCGGAGCTTAGCGAGATATTCGAGTCTATACAGGGTGAAGGGATCCTTTTGGGGGTAAGGCAGGCGTTCGTCAGGTTCGCGAGGTGCAATCTGAACTGCGTTTACTGCGACACACCGAAGGATTCCGAGTTCTGCGAGGATAGGATCGGGGGGAGGAGGATAAAAAATCCCGTTTCGTCCGATTACTTGGTCGAGGTGCTGAGGAGGGTGAAGGTGCACTCGGTGAGCTTCACCGGTGGGGAGCCTTTGCTGTATGCGGACTTCATAAGGGCGATCGAGAAGGTTAGGCCGTTCTACTTGGAGACCAACATGACCCTGCCGGAGAACGCGAGGAGGGTAAGGGATGTCGTCGACTTCGTAGCGGGGGACTTCAAGGTGAGGGAGGCGATACCCGAGTGCGATTACGACGAAATGGTCGAGAGGACGGTCAAGTGCTTTAAAATTCTTAGGAATCGGAGGGGTAGGTTGACGTTCTGCAAGATCGTCCTTCCGAAGAGCTTCGACTTCGAGGAGGTCGTGAGCAACGCCGAGCAGATCAAGGACTACGTTTACTGCTTCGTTCTACAACCCGTGTTCGGGCAGAAAAATATTAAAACACTGATGGATCTTCAGAAGAGGCTCATGGATATCAAGGATACGAGGATAATACCTCAGGTTCACAAGTATCTGGGGGTGAGATGATAAGAATGATAGTTGGCGTTTCCGAAACGTTCGACTCCGCACACTACCTCCCCGGTCATCCGAAATGCGGTAGGGTTCACGGGCACACCTACAGGGTGGAGGTGGAGGTTGAGGGGGAGTTAAGGAACGGTATGGTTATAGACTTCGAGGATCTGAAGAGGACGCTTAAGGAAATCGTTCGGGAATTCGATCACAGGCTGATAAACGAGCTTATGGAAAACCCCACCTGCGAGAACATATGCCTTATGATATTCGAGGAACTGAAAAGGAGAATCGACCTGAAGGTCGTTAGGGTTAGGGTTTACGAGAACCCCGACAAGTGGGCGGAGATCAGAGCGTAGAGATCTTCTTTATCGTTTCTTCCGTTAGCTTGAGACCGTATCTTTCCAAGAATCTGAAGGACTCCTGCTTCAACTCGGCGGAAAACCTGTAGCTTTCGAAGGATCTCGCCACGGTCTCCTCCTCGAATCCCATCACTTCGGATACTATCCTCGCCCCCCTCCTCTCGTCGAACTCCGTGTACGATCTCAGCCCCTCCACGAAATCCCTCACGACATCCCTCCTCTCCTCGTAAAACCTAACGTTGGACGCGAGGGAGCAACAGGGGAAGTCCCCTATAACCTCTCTGAATTCGATCCAATCGTACTTCCCTTTTAAGGACGTGAAGTAGGGCTCCCAAATCGCCACTGCGTCGAATTCGCAGGCTTTGAACAGCTTTACCATGGACTCGGGAGAAGAGAAGTATTTGAACGTGAGACGGTTTATGTCCAAGCCCAACCTTTCCAAGAACAGTTTTAGGTTGCTCTCCATCGCCGAGAGCTCGGATGTGCCGAAACTCCTACACCTTCCAAGCTCCTTCTTCATCACGACTCCGCTACCGTTGTATGCGACGATGCAGTGGATCCTTATGGATCTGAGGGTGAGGGCGAACATGGTCTGGGTTACGAAGGGGGACACCCCCAAGTCTATGTAACCGAAGGAGAGGGCTTTCGTAAGTTCTATGGCGCTGTCGAAAACCTTGACTATCGCATCCACGTCGTCGCACGCGAGCAGGACGTGAGGGTATTCGGACGCCCTAAGGACTCCGACCCTAACCCTGCCCTCGATCGGTTTCGGCGAGAACTCCGCCAGCCAGACCCTCATCGACTTTCCGGCCACCCTCTCCCTTACGATCCTACCCTCCTTCTCCAGCCTCTGCAGTACCTCCGAAACTGTCGATTTTGAGAGGCCGAGCGTCTTTGCTATCTCGCTCTGAAGTATTCCCTCCTCCCTTCTCTCACCCACTATCCTTAAAATTCTTTCCTCCGCGTTCAAACCTCGAACGACCTCCTCTCAACCCTCAACTCCCCTTCCCTAAGCTCGTAGAGGTTTACGTCGAGAGAGTTCCCCTCCACTTCGAGCACCATGAAAGAGGGGACGAGAGATGCTTTCCCGCCGCTCCAAACGCCCGTTGCGGATCCGGGGTTGAGCAACAAAACGTCCCCCTTCCAGATGTCTGCGGAATGGGTGTGCCCGTGAACGAGCACGTCCACTCCGAGTTCGAGCGCTATTTCCCTAAGCTGGGTTACGTCGCCTCTCGGATAAACCTGATGTCCGTGAATTATTCCGAACTTTATCCCTTCAACTTTGAGCGTTCTGTATTCTGGCAGGGGGAGGTGATCCATGTTCCCTGAAACTGCCACCACCTCACCCAAACCGCTCAAGTAGTCGAGCACCTTCCTGTCCGTTAGATCACCGGTGCAGAGAACGAGATCGAACTTCATTGATCTTATCCTCTCGTCGACCTTTTCCGGCAACCACCTCGCCCTGTTGGGGATGTGGGTGTCGCCTATGACGAGCACCCTCATATGACGGATTAGGATCCGAAGATATTAAAGCCCTCCTTTGACCTCGACGACGTCGAGCTTCTCCACCCTCGCCCCTACACCCAATATCTCGCTTAAACTCGGCTTGGTTCTCCCCTCGTCTCCGCTCACGAGTTCCTTTATGTACAGCCCGCTGTCGGCCTCTATTCTCAGAACGGCCACCTTCCCCCTGTGCAGGAGGATGTCTATGTCGTAAGTCCTCCTCTTCCTGACGAGATCGGCTCTCCTATGTAAAACTCTCAGCGGAGTTCTCTGTTCTATCGTTCTGTTGCTCAACTCCTTAACCGCCTCGGAGAGCTCCTCGTAACTAACCTCCCTGTCGAAAACGACCTTCGCCCTGTAAACCTTCCTGAACCCGGCGGACTTTAGAAACTCGACGTCCTTCGGCTTTGCGAACTTTAGGTCACTAACGACGACTCTTCCCCCTGTTCTCTCGTTGACGAACCTTTCGAGTTCCTTCAAGTCCACGTAGCGCCTCTTGGGATTTCTTATCTCCATTATGAAAGGCCTACCGCTCCCGAGCATCCTCGCGTCCACGTCCTCTCTCCCCGAACCGTGAAGAACGTAACCTTCCGCCTCGAAGAACTCCTTCATGGCCTCCCCTATGAGCTCCTCGACCGAAGTCGGATACTTCTTTCCCGTCCAGCCGCAACGCTCGCATCCCTTACCCTCGCAGTAACCGCACAGCCATCTCGTCTGCGAGATTCCCCTAACCCTCTTCTTGTACCTCCCGTATACGTAGAGGGGCGTGATGGTGATTTCGAAGCTGAGATCCTCAAGGTCGTATACGACGACGACTTCGGCGTCCTTGTGGGGGATAGCTCCGACCCTCTCGGCGAGAGCTTTAGATAGGGCTCGGTTGAACTCATGCTTCAGGCTTCTGTACTCCGATACCTCCTCGATGTAGGACTCCAAAGCCTTCAGGCTTCCCCTTACCCTGCTTCCGACGGAGAACCTCTTGAACTCGTAACCCTTGAGCCTTCCCGCTATCTCGTCCGCTACGTCCTGTATCCTCCAGAGGATTCCGGAGCATATCATGCACTCGTCCCCTCTAACGATCCTGTGTTCCATCCCGCACCTTTTGGAGCACTTGGGGCATAGCTCGAGCATGGGATTAGGTTCTTATACGCCGAGGTATAACTAATTGGCGATGGTAATAGTGATGATAATAAGTATCGTGGTCGGCTTGGCGTTGACAGTTGTGGGCGTCGTCGGATGCTCCCTCCAACCCCCTCCGAGCTTCGTGGGGGATTACAGGGCGATGCGCCCCATGCTTCTGTACTACTCGCTTTTAAGCGTTTACCTACTCTACAACCTCTTGCTTCTCGTTTTGGGACGTAGCTTTGAATTGGGATTCCTGTTCAAGCTCTCGATTCTGCTCCTATCGGCGTACGGACTAAAATGCCTTCGGAAAACTTGGACGTTTAACGGGAGGAGGTTCTTGGACGTAGCGACCTACGGCAGCGTCGTTTACCTTATGAACGTTCACGTCAGGATTCCATCCGAAGTCCTCGTTCCGGTAATGTTCGTTCTCTCCCTCTGGATCGTTGCTCTTCTAACCTACACCATCGTCAAGTTCGAGCGCGTGAAGGAGTTCGTGACATTCGAAGATGTCCACCTCGTCCACGTAGTTTACGCGACCACGTTTCTGATAGGTATCGGCGGGGAGATATCGCTCCTAATACTAACCGCACTCACCTCTTACGTCCTCTACGTCGTAATATCTAAATACGTTCGTCCCCTGCTGGAGTTGGGGAAGGGGTAACATCCTAACATTTATATATTGATCGGGCGTTCGTCGAATTCGGTCATGAGAGTCGTTATGAAGTTCGGCGGCGTCAGCGTGAAGGACGGGGGAAACATTCTACACTGCGCCAACCTCGTTAAGAGGTACGTGGGGGACAACGAGGTCGTCGTCGTCGTTTCGGCGATGTCGGGGGTTACGGATTCTCTGATAAACGCCGCCTACAAGTGCTGTTACGACAGGTCTTTGGGTTTCATAAAGTCTTTCATAGCCGATCTCGCCAAGAGGCACTACGACGCGGTTGAGGTTGCAGTCAAGAACAGGGAAATCAAGTCGAAGGTTCTGTCTACCATAGACAATTTAATCGATGAGTTAGAAAAGGTTCTTACGGGAATAAGCTATTTGGGAGAACTCACCAAGAGGAGCGAGGACTACATACTTTCCTTCGGCGAAAGGCTCCTCGCCCCAATCTTCTCCGCTTCCCTTCTCTCGATAGGTGTGGATTCCGTTGCCCTCACGGGAGGGGACGCGGGGATAATTACGGACAGGAACTTCGGTAGAGCGAGACCTCTGCCCAAGTCCTACGAGGTGATAAAGAGCAGGCTCGAACCTCTGATAGCCATAAAGAGGACGGTGCCCGTTGTGACGGGGTTCATAGGTGTCACGGAGGACGGTATAATAACGACCCTCGGCAGGGGAGGGAGCGATCTGACCGCCACCCTAATAGCGTCCGCCCTCGACGCGGACGAGGTATGGCTTTGGAAGGAGGTCGACGGTGTGATGACTACGGATCCCAAGATAGTGCCCGAGGCCAAGGTCATACCGGAGATAAGCTATCAGGAGGCGATGGAGCTCTCCCACTTCGGAGCGAAGATCCTGCATCCGAG
>CAZQJR010000037.1:0-9211 GCA_964592825.1 uncultured archaeon
GCTCTGGTTACGAACCCGAAGTTCGTTGTTTGCGACGAGCCGACGTCGATGCTCGACCTGTCAACTCAAGCGGCGATAGTCAGGCTTTTGATGAAACTCAAGCGTAAGATGGATCTGGCGATGCTGTTCATAACCCACGACGTCGAGCTCGCGGAGGTCGTAGGGGATAGGATACTCGTGATGAGGAGAGGTCGAATTTCGAACTACACGGTTTAATAGTTGGAGAGAAGACCGTCGAACATGGACGTGAGGGAGAAGTTGAGGAGAAGGGACTTTTCGGGATTAAAGCCGAGCCGAGCGATGGCCTTTCTTTACGACGCGGACGAGTTCTATCGGTTCAGAGGCGCAGAAGCACTCGGACATCTTTGTAGGGGGAGGAAGGCGAGGAACTTCATACTACGTCTGTTCTGGCACTTGAGCGACGAGAGCGGTGCATACTGCGTAGGAGCGCCTTTGGGAATAGCGGAGATCGGTAGGAACAATCCCGAGGAGTTCGAGGGATTCAAGAACAAGTTCGTTTCTCTTTTGGACGATTGGGAGGTGGAGAGGAGGTACGTAGCCTACGGGATAGGTAGAACCGCGGAGATCGTTAAGGACGCGTATCCCGATCCGGTGGATAAGCTGTTGGAGAAGATAGAGGAGATAGGGAGTGGAGATTTCGTCGTTTACGCTGTTTGGGCTTTGGGAAAGCTTGGGGAGTATGAGATCGTCAGGAGGTTCGCGAACGACGGTAGGAGGGGCAGGTTTTACGACGGAGAACGTATAACAGTTAGGAGCGTTGGAGAGATAGCGAGGATGTTCATTTGAGCACGTCCAAGATCACCGCCGGGCATATCCTCTTCACCCCCTCGAGCTTCGATATCCTCTCGTGAATTCTGGAGAGCTCGTCAACGCTCCTTCCGACTATTTCGAGCATCAGCATGTGGTCGCCGGTCGTTAGGTATATCGACTTCACTTCCTCGATCTCCTTCAGCTTTCCGATCACCTCCCACAACCTGTCCGGTTCGACGTCCACGCCCGTCAGCGATGCAGACAATCCAGCGGTCTTGTAGTTTATTATGGCCTTGTAACCGAGGATGACTCCGCTCCGCTCGAGCTTCGATATCCTCTTTCTTATCGCAGTCTCAGTAACGTTGAGCTCCTCCGCTATCTTCGTCTTCGGGATCCTCGCGTTCTTCATGAGTAGGGAGACTATCTTCGCATCCTTTTCATCCATAAACAAAACTGTCCTTGCATGATATTTATATTTTCTTTGTTCGATTTTCGAACGAAACGTTTTTGTATTTTGAATTACTTAGCTTAAAACATGAGCGGGTTGCCGACCATAGGTGAAAAGGCGCCGGAATTCAAGGCTTTAACTACGAAGGGCGTTATAGAGTTTCCGAAGGACTACGAAGGAAAATGGGTTGTGTTGTTTAGCCATCCGGCGGATTTTACCCCTGTTTGTACGACCGAGTTCGTGGCCTTCGCGAAGAGGTACGAGGAGTTTAAGAAGCTCAACTGCGAACTGGTAGGTTTGAGTATCGATCAGGTGTTCAGTCACATGAAGTGGGCCGAGTGGATAAAGGAGAACTTGGGCGTGGAAATTCCGTTTCCGATAATAGCCGACGACAGGGGTAAGATAGCAGAACTCTTTGGAATGATCCATCCGGCTAAGGGAACGAATACGGTCAGGGCGGTTTTCATAATAGATCCGAAGGGGGTTATCAGAGCGATACTCTACTACCCGCAGGAGTTGGGCAGGAACGTGGACGAAATTCTCAGGATGGTCAAGGGATTACAGGTCAGCGACGAGCACGGAGTTGCTCTGCCGGCGAACTGGCCGAACAACGAACTAATAGGGGACAAGGTCATAATTCCTCCGGCGACGGACGAAAAGACTGCGAAGGAGAGGCTTGAGAAGGCGAAGGCCGGGGAGATCGAGTGCTTCGACTGGTGGTTCTGCTACAAGAAGGTGTAACGTATGAAAACGCTCGAAAATCTCGTTAAAGCGTTTATTGGAGAGAGCGTGGCGAGGAACAGGTACACGTTTTACGCGAAGGTCGCGAAGGAGGAGGGATACGTTTTCGTCGCAAGGGTATTCTTGGAAACCGCTGAGAACGAAAAGGAGCACGCTGAGACTTTGCTTGAACTAATTCAGAAGGTCAGGGGCGATACGGTGGTCGTTAAAGTGGAAGCCGAAGCTCCAATAATTTTGGGTGATACCGCCCAAAACCTCAAAACTGCGATAGAGGGCGAGACTTACGAATGGGAGAAGATGTATCCGGAGTTCGCTAAGATGGCTGAAGAGGAAGGTCTGATGGAAGTGGCGGGAAGGCTCAGGGCTATCGCTAAAGCCGAGGAGCACCACAAGAGGAGGTTCGAGAAGTTGCTCGAGGCGATAGAGAGCGGAAGCATGTTCAGAAGGGATGAGGAGGTTGCGTGGGTGTGTTTGGAGTGCGGATACGTGCATTACGGCAAAGAACCGCCTGAAAAATGCCCATCTTGCGGACATTCCAAAGCTTACTACGTCGCTTTGGATATGCTGAACCTGTGAGGTGATGGAATGAAATTCGGAGATCTCGTGCGCTCTGAGGGGGATAAGGCCAAGAACCACAAACCTATCATAGATTGCCCCGATTCCGTTAAAGCCGGGGAGGAGTTCGAGGTTAGGGTTTACGTCGAGGGACATCCCAGCAGGGTGGAACACTCCATAAGGTTCATCGAAATATACTTTTACGAGGAGGGAAAGGAGTTCAATCCGATAAAGCTCGCAAAAGCTGTTTTCACTCCCGGGTACGTAGCTCCGGACGTGAGGCTGAGGTTGAAAATCGAAAAAAGTGGCGTCGTCTTCGCTTTGGCATATTGCAACGAACACGGTCTCTGGGAGAGCTCCAAGAGGATCGCAGTTTCGTAAATTTTTTCCCTAACCCACCTCGAAGTAAGACCTGAGCACCTTGGTTAACGCCCTTCTCAAGGTTTCCGAGGCGGTGGACTTCGAGCAATCGAAAAATCTCGCCAGATCCTCCAACCCTATCCTCTTCGGACTGTCGAAGTAACCCCTCTCAAACGCGAATTTCAGCATCTCGTATTCCCTGAACGTCAGCACATCCTCCTCCGAAAATACCTCCTTACTTATTAGCTCACATTCCACGCTTTCCATGAGCCTTTTGAAAGCCCTTTCGCTGCAAACTATGTTCCAGACGACCTCGTCTCCCCTAACTTCCGCCGAAGTCACCATGGCTCCGGAATCGAGGATCTTCCTCGCGAGAGGGCATTCGTATTCGTCTATAACCAAGAAGGTCTTACCGTCCGGTCTCTTGAGATCTATCAGCGCCTTTATCCCCTTCTCCCCCCTGCAAACGCACCTCAACCTCAGGATGGCATCTGGATACATCTTGGCTATTCCCTCCCTCGGCACCTTCGTCCTTATCCTCACCCTGAGCACGTAGGAAATTGAAATCGGCTTAATATTATAATTTCGAACATGTTCGTATAAATCTCCATATCCTCCCGAAGCTAAGTTCCACCATGGCGTTGAAGCAGAGGGATGGTAGCTACGCAGTGGTGTTCGACGGAACAGTTCTCACCCCGCAGGATCTGAAGAGAATAGCGGAGGCTTTGGAGAGGCACGGGGTTAAGTTGGTGAAGTTCAGCGAATCTCAGAGGATGGTTGTCGTTGGCGTCGATCCCGAGAGGTTGGAGGAGTTGTGCAGGGAAGCGAACGTCAAACTCGCGCCCGCCGTCGGCAGGGTCGTAAGGAGCGTCAAGTTCTGTCCCGCAGAGCTTTGCACTCTCAGCAATCAGAAGGCGATCGAGATGGCGGAGAGGTTGAAGAGGTTCGAGGGCATGGAGGTTCCCGACAAGCTAAAGATCGCCGTAGCCGGATGCCCCAACTCGTGCACCGAGCCGGCGGTGAGGGACATAGGGCTGATGGGAACGAAGGACGGTTACACGATATTCGTCGGAGGTTCTGCGGGAAGGAAGCCGAGGATCGGTTGGAAGCTCGTCGAGGGCGTTGGAATGGACGAGGCGGAGAGGATAGTTGAGAGAATAATAGAGTTCTACAGGAGCAGGGGGAAGAGGGGGCAGAGGTTGGGGGACTTCATAGAGTCAATCGGGTTCGAGGAGTTCAAGAGAGGAGTGGGGTTGGATGAGTAGGATTCCGTTTTTGCTCCTTCTTCTCCTTCTTTTAACGGGCGTTGCATCCGCCCTAACTTACGAGGACAAGCCGAACGTAACGGCCTACGTTCTCGGCTCAAACCACTTAATGAGGGGAAATTACGAGACTATCGACTTGGTAGTCTACAATCCCGCGGAAAATAAGAAGGTCGTTTACGCCGACGAGGAGGAGGCTCAGTTCTTCTCGGGAAAGGAGAACTTGCTCTTCTCAGCCTACAACGTCAGGCTATCGCTCGAGGGCGACGGGTTCGTGGAGGTAAAAACCCCCGAGCAGAGGATTCCAGTCCTCCCTCCCTTCAAGCCCGTCAGGGTCAGGTTCGTCGTTAAGGTTAAAGACGACGCGGAGGGGGCGCACGGGCTCAGGTTGAAGGTCGAGTTCGACAGGATAAGGGATCTCGAATACCTCGACACCTACCCACCCCAGACCGTTCCCGTCGAGAAGGTCGTTAGCGGGACGAACGAAACGATAACGGAGGAGTACAGAATCCTTCCGGAGGATTACAAGATAAGCTACGAGGAGGTCTCGTTCGAAATACCCCTCAAGGTTTACGTGGAGGAGAGGGGGGTAAGGATCGAGGTCGTCAACTTCAGCGCCGAGAACATGGTTGGAAAGGGGAAGGGAAGGCTGGTCGTTTGGATAGAGAACGTCGGGGATAAGGTCGGAAGAAACGCCTACGTGGTCTTGGAACCACCTTCCGGATTCACCGCCAAGCCTTCGTATCAACCGAGTATGCCTAAACGCCCCTCCACGCCATCGGCAGTGCCCACGCTTCCAACTTCGGCTTCACAACCAGCTTACTACGTAGGAGATTTGAGGCCGGGGGAGGTCGTCAAGGCGGTATTTTACGTTAAGATGGGGACGGAGGAGGAGGGGAACTACACGTTCAGGGTTAAGGCGATCTACCTGAACGAATACGATAGGTTGGAGGAGAGCAACGAGGTTCCGTTCGGCGTTCACGTCGCCAAAGCTCCGAGCATCGAAGTGACGTCCGTTCGAAGCCACGTTTACGTGAACTCCAAGGGGGACGTGATAGTTCACCTTATTCCCACGGCCGATCTTAAAGACGTCAGCGTTCACCTCTCCACCTACCGTCCGCTCTCCGTCGTGAGCGCGGAGTACTACTTGGGGGACGTTAAAGCCGGGCACAGCTATTTCGCCGTCTTCACAGTTCAGGCCTCAGACGATGCAAAGCCTGTAACCTATCCGGCGGACGTCTGGATTAGGTACAGGAGCTTGGACGAGTACTTCGAAAGCGATCCGGTGAGGATAGGCGTAAAGGTCAATCCTAAGATGAAGATAGAGGTTTACGGGATTCCGAAGATTCAAGCTGGTAGCGAAGCCGTGGTCGAGTGGACTATCAAGAACGTAGGCAACTTCACCATAAGGGACGCCACCGCGAGGCTGACTATACTCGACCCCTTCTCCTCGAGCGACGACACCGCCTACGTAGGCACCTTAAAGCCCGGAGAAACGGCGGTTGTGAAGTTCAAGCTAAAGGTCGATAAGGACGCAACTCCGAAGCTCTACGGACTCAACTTGGAGGTCAAGTACAAGGATCCAGAGGACGAGTGGGCGATAAGCGAGCCCGTTAAGGCCGTCGTTGAGGTTCTGCCGGGGAGTATGCGGTTCGCACCGATCCTAATCTTAGCCCTGATCGTCGGCGTGGGAGTCGTCGCTTGGAGGTGGCGCTCGAAGTGATAGCGAGGATAGTTGCGGAAAGACCGGGATTGGTCGTTTCGATCGTTTTCATTTTCGTTCTCCTTTCCATCATATCCGCATCGAACGTGAAGTTCGCCCCCATGAAGTACGAGAACTATCTGCCGTCGAACGATGGGGTTCTTAAGAGGTACGATCTGTTCAAGAAGGATTTCGGAATAAGCGAAAACGACGTGTTCGTCTTCGTAAGGGGGGATGACGTTCTCAGCCATCGGGTTTACGAGTACATGCTGAGGTTGGGCGAGGAGCTCGAGAGGGTAGATGGTGTTGAAAGCGTAATCTCTCCCGCCTCCATCCTTCTCAAGATCTACGGCAGAATTCCCCAAAATCCGATCCCGTCGAACCTCGTAATATCCCCGAGCTGGGCGATGATGGTCGTACACCTGAAGGAGATGGGTCAGGATAGGTTGAACGAGGTCGCGAATCAGATAGAGAGGGTTCTGGCCTTCACCCCCAAACCCGCCGGCGTTAGCGTTGAAGTTACCGGAAATCCCGTCCTCGACGTTCAGATAATAAGGAGCGTTCAGAAGAATCTCAGGATCACCGCGGTGTTCGCGGTCGTTCTGATGGTGCTGATACTCTTCACGACGTTCAGCGGGGTGGTTAGGAGGAAGAGGATGGCACTTCTACCCCTCGCGGTTTCGGTCATGTCCGTTGTGGCGGTCGTGGGCTCCATGCCACTTCTGGGGATAAGGATGAACGCGCACCTCTCCACTATGATACCGATACTCATAGGATTGGCGATAGAGTACGCCGCACAGGTTCAGAGCAGGTTCGAGGAGGAGAGAAGGGAGGGAAAGGGAAGGGACGAGGCGGTGGTTCTTTCCATTACGAAAACGGGTTTGGCAATACTCATGGCCATGCTGACGACGGTGATAGGATTCCTATCGATGATAGTCCCCGACATCCCGACCCTCGCTTGGTTCGGAACTCTGATGTCCTTGGGTCTGATCGTTGCCTACGTTCTCTCCATGACCTTCCTACCAGCGGTGCTTAAGATGACAGACGTGGAGGTCGTGGGGGAGAGGAGGGAGGAAAGGGGAGCGTTGGAAAGGGTTCTCGTCAGGGTGGCGAACGTAACCGCCTCGAACTCGAAGAGAATACTGGTTTTGGCGTTGATACTGATAGTCCTCGGTGCATATGCCAGCACACAGGTTAAGCTCGAGACGGACAGGATGAAATACTTTCCGCAGGATCTTCCGGCGATAGTTAGGTTTAAGGAGTTGGAGAGGGCAGTTGGCGGGCAGAACACTTTCGTTGTCGTTTTGAGTTGCGACGGGTTGAACGCCAAGACCCTGAAAAAGGCTAACGATTTGGCTAAATATATCGTTGGCAGGGAGGACTTGGTTTACGGTTACGATTCCCTTTCGAAATTGATAGAGAAAGTTGCGGGTTCTTTACCAGAAAACGACGCCGAGCTATCCGCTATAATCTCGAAGATCCCAGCTGAGGAGCTTAAGAGATTTTATTCAGACGGTCTGCTTGCTATCTACTTCAAGACCAACGCCGACACCCACGACAAGAGGCTGGAGCTCTGGAACAATCTCAAGAAGGACATTCAGTTCTTCGGCTGGTACGGTTACTACGTTACGGGTCAAACCGTCGTCATGACGGAGATGGGCGTGGAGATGGTGAAGAGTCAGTTTTTGATGACGATAGTGGCTTACGTGCTTATAGTCCTCCTGCTCTTGATCGTGTATAGGTCGATTACACGAGCTATAACGCCGTTGCTCGCTATAACGACGGTGATAGGAGTTCTCAACCTCTACATGGTCGCCTTCGGCGTAAAGCAGACCATGTTCTCGATAGCCATGAACTCGATCACGCTGGGCTTGGGTATCGACTTCTCGATCCATGTGGCGGAGAGGTACTTCGAGGAGAGATCAAGGTTTAAGCCCTTGGATGCGGTTAGGAGAACGATTGAGAGAACGGGTAAGGCGATAGTAACATCGGCGCTGACCATGGCCGGAGGCTTCGGAGCTTTAGCCCTTTCGAACTTTCCCGCCATTCACGATTTCGGAATGCTTGCGTTGATTTCGATAGTATTCAGCCTGATATCAGCTTTGACGGTAGTTCCCGCATTTCTCACGATAGCGGAAAGATTCGAAGCGTTAAAGGGGGAGTCGACATGAACATTGCTACAGTAGTAATCAACGTTTTTGCCATCGTTTCTCTGATCTTTGCTTTTATTAAGGATAGAGCGAAAACAGAGCGGGTGTTGATGATAGCGTTGAAGTCGTTCTTCCGCATTCTGCCCACGGTAGTTGCCATCGTAATTCTCATAGGTCTGCTTCTTGGTTTCGTACCCAAAAGCGTTATTTCCGAAATCGTCGGTGAGCAGGCTGGATTTAAGGGAATACTCGTCGTTGCAATATTGGGAGCGATACTGCACATTCCATCCCTAATTTCGTTTCCTTTAGCATCGTCTCTCCTCAAAAGCGGGGCATCTGTCACAGCAATTGCCGTCTTCATCACCACGTTGACAATGATTGGAATTGTCACCCTACCCCTCGAAATGAGGGAGTTGGGTAAGAAGATAGCTCTACTCAGAAATGGGATGAGCTTCGTCATCGCAATCGTCATTGGACTCATTATGGGGAGGATACTGTGAAAAAAGCGCTAAGAGAAGGACGGGGAAAGGATACAATGAGAGATCTGGTGTTCTTGGGATTCGTCTCGATCGTTGCAATCGTTCTACTTTCGATCTTTCCAGATAGGCGGGAGGTGGTATTCGCAACCTCTTGGGAATTTTTCGTTGAAATGATTTCGATCCTTCCAGCGGTGATGGTGCTGGTAGGTATCTTTGCGGTATTTGTGCCGAAGGAGGCGGTTGTGAGGTATTTAGGCAAAGATGCCGGGGTAAGGGGTATTTTCCTTGCAATAATCATGGGAGCTTTTCCTACCGGCCCCCTTTACATAGCCTTCCCCATCGCCTCCGCTCTACTCAAAAAAGGCGCGCGTATTTCCAACGTAATCGTCTTTCTTTCCGCTTGGTCGTGCATCAAAATCCCTCAGGAGTTGGTCGAGCTCGAATTTTTGGGATTTAGGTTTATGTTGGCGAGGCTAACTTTGACTATCGTCTTTGCAATCGCCATGGGTCTGGCGATAGAGCGAATAGTTGAATGGTTTTGAGGCTATTTTTTCGTAGCTCCTCCTCCGTTCTCGGATACGGTGGGGCGTTGAGGATGGCGAATTAGAACGGTCTGAATCCGAAAAGCCCGTAGCTCAGGAAATCCAATCCGAAGGCTAAGAGGAGAAGACCGAGCCCAAAGATCACCGCCCTGTAAACCCTCTCCACCCTACCGCTGAAGGAGGTGGCGTGGGCGAGAAGGA
>CAZQJR010000038.1:0-1842 GCA_964592825.1 uncultured archaeon
AATAGCGCCGGGGGTGGGATTCGAACCCACGCGTCCCTTACGGGACACGGGCTCTCCAGGCCCGCGCCTTACCACTCGGCAACCCCGGCTCAGAGAGATTAATACTGCAGAGTTTTTAAAATCTTCCCTCGACCGTTGGTGGTGGGCGGAGCGATCACCCTCCTCGTCGCAGTAGTTCTGGACTTCCTGATAGGGGAGCCTCCGGAGGTAATACATCCGACCGTATGGTTTGGAAAGCTCGTCGATTTCGTTAGGTCTTCGTGCAGGGGGTTGAACGATGCCATCTCGGGAATTGTAGTGTTTTTGGCGGTCGTTTCTTTCGCGATAGCGATATCCTTGCTCTTCACCGCACTCCACTTGGGATTCTATCTTCTCTTCACGTCGATATCCATGCGAAGCATGGTCGAGCACGCGAGGAGGACGATAAGGAACGGGATCGATAGAGGGGAGGTGCAGATGATAGTGAGCAGAGACGTTAGGGAGTTAGATGAGAGTCAGCTTTGTTCGGCGGTCATAGAATCGATAGCGGAAAACTTCGTCGACGGCGTGTTCGCCCCCCTCTTCTACTACACCCTCTTCGGCGTTACCGGTGCGGTGGTTTACAGGGCGATAAACACGTGCGACGCTATGGTTGGATACAGGCGTTACGGTCTTCTGGGAACTCCGTGCGCGAGGGCGGATGACGTGTTGAACTACGTTCCGGCGAGACTCTCCGTTCTCCTCTTCTTGATCATGAATCCGAGGGCGCTGAGAACGGTTAGGAGGTACGGGAGGGTAAAGTTGAACGGAGGATATCCGATGTCCGCGATGGCGGGGGTGTTGGGCGTTACCCTCGTAAAGCCCGGACACTACGAGATAAGGGCGGGAAGGTTGCCGAACGTGGAGGACGTGAGAAGGGCGATAAGAGTTTACACCATCCTCTGCGTCCTTTCGACGATTTTCTACACCCTTATAAACCTACCGCTCGCGTCTATGACGTACCTTCCGAACCTTGGCTTTATCTCGGGAATCGTGCTGTGCTCGACGCCGACGAGGTAGGTGTCCCTTCCGAATCTGAAGAGTTCGTCCTCCTTCTTTATTACGAGAACTATGTCGTAGAACATCCTTATGACCGTCTCCAGATTCCTATCGTAAACGTGTTCTGGACACGTGCTCAGCAAAGTTATGTCCCTCGGGATCGCGTCGTAGAGCTCCATCATTCCTCTAAGTATTTCCCTGCCGTAAATAACGGGAATAAGATGCATTCCGAAGAATATGAGCAGATCGTCCCCCTTGAGCTTTTTAAAAGTGTGTTCCACCCTGACGAATCCCTCCTCGACCTCGTCGTAGGGTATGAACTCGTATAACTCGCCGAAGGGGACGTCGTAATCTTTCCCTATCTTTATAACCCTAACGTCCTTCAGTATCTCCTTTACGTCGGTGGAGTAGCGTGAAAGGGACTTGTTCACCTTTTCCAAACTTCTGCTTATGGTTTCGGAGAAGATGAGCACGTATTTATCCTTAAAATGAAATTTGGGAATGTAGTGAAAGAAGATGAAGCTTACGGTAGGATAGGGTGAATCGTAAATAAGTCTTGTTCTTAAATTCTCGAGTTTTAAAATTAAATCGTCGATGTTTTCCATTATATCCATAATCACGAGTGATGATGATACATTTATAAAGTTTATCAATCGCATAGACCATCGTATGATCAGGATAAGCAAGATGCACGGGAACGGGAACGACTTCGTGATAGTCGACGAGTTCGAGGGGGAGCAAGTTCCCGAAGATTCCAAGCCCGAGTTCGTTAGGGCGGTGTGTCACAGGAGGTTCGGGGTAGGAGCCGATGGGGTGATATTCGTT
>CAZQJR010000039.1:0-3135 GCA_964592825.1 uncultured archaeon
GAAATTATTCTCCACTGTTCATCTATCCTCTTTTCGATTTCCGCAATGTCCTCGTCGCTTAGATGTCTGAACCTCCTCTGCCTTTTGAGATAATCGGCCAACGGTAGTCTCTTCTCCTTATCCCTGTAAGGTTTGCTCTGGGCGGAGATCTTGAACTTTCCGTCGAACTCCCACAGAATCCACGCTCCGCACTTGACCGCCATCCTCGCGATCTCAACGGTTTCGGCGCTGTCGAAACCCCATCCCGGCGGGCATGGGCTGTGGAGGTGAATGAACCTGAATCCTTCAATTTCGCTCGCCCTCTTGAGCTTTTCAATGAAATCCTGCAGGTATCCAACGCTCGCGGTTGCGACGTAATCCGCCTTGTGCATGAGCATTATCAAAGCGAGATCCTTCTTCTCCTCCCTTTTTCCAGTCGGCGAAGTCGTCGTTCTGGCCTTCCAAAACGTGGTCCCGCTCGTCTGAATTCCTGTGTTCATGTAAGCTTCGTTGTCGCTGACTACGACTATCATGTCGTCCTTCCTAACGCAAGCACCGCTGAGCGTTGCGAATCCTATGTCCGAACCTCCGTCGCCCATCCATACAACTGGTATCCCGTCCTTACCGAGTTTCTTGAAAGCAGAACCCAAGCCAGTCGCCACCGCCGGAGCGGATGCGAAAGGAACGTGAAGCAGAGGCAACTTCAACGACGCCTTCTCCCTTATCCCCGCTATTATCGTCGTGCACCCGGCGGGAACGACGAGCACCGCCTTCTCTCCCAAAGCCATCCCCAAAGCCTTCAATCCCAAAGCGTGGGGACATCCTTGGCAAGCGGTCGTTCCGGGTAGTAGGTACTTCTCCTTCGGCAAATCCTTCACGGCCACCATTCCTTCAACTCCCCCTCCACGAACCTCCTGAACATCGCCACGAAATCATCAACACCGACGTCAACACCACCGAGCCCGGCCACGACGCTCTGAGCCGGGGAGTTAGCCACGGATTTTACTTCAGTTGCGATTATTCCACCCTTTCCGATCGAACTCGCCCTCTCCACGACGAGGATTTTCCTGCAGTCGAGCTCCGCTATCTCCTTCGCCGGGAAAGGTCTGACGAACCTCAGCCTGAGCATCCCAATCCCAACGCCCTCGTCCCTGAGAATATCTATCGCGTCCTTCGCATCCCCGCTCCAAGCCCCCATCATCACAACGACGTATTCCGCATCCTCAAGCCTGTACCTCTCGACCAAATCGTAATCCCTTACGTAACCGGAGTTCCGAACGAGATCTCCAACCCTCTCCATGTCCTTCATCATGTCCTTCCTAATCCGCATCGAGCACTCGTTCGTCGTAAGCCCTCCGACCGTTATGGGATTCCCCGGCTCTATCACGAACGGTCTGTCCCTCCTCCTTTCGGGCAAAAATCTGTCGATTTCCTCCTGCTCCGGAACGTCAACGACTTCGGCGGTGTGACTAACCTGAAAACCGTCCAATCCAATCGCGAAGGGAAGATCGATTTGCTCTGCAACCTTGAAACCTATTAGCGTAAGATCTAAAGCCTCCTGAGCGTTTTCGGACATTGCCAGTATCCAGCCGGAATCCCTGAGGGTGAGCAAATCCGTGTGGTCGGTGTGGATGTTCCAAGGAGGGCCGATCGTCCTCGTAACCAGAGCCATAACGACGGGCAAACGGGAGTTCGCAACCCACCAGCACATCTCATACATGTACAGAAGACCGTGGCTCGATGTGGCCGTAAAAGCTCTCAAACCTCCCGCTGAAGCTCCGTAAACCGCAGCCAACGCCGAATGTTCGGATTCCACTCTCACGAAGTCCGCATTCAGTTCTCCCCTTTCAACGATCTCCGCAAGCCTCTCCACGATCGTGGTTTGGGGTGTTATGGGATACGCAGCAATGAACTCGGTTTTCGCGAGCTTTACCGCTTCGGCAATAGCATAATTACCCGTCAGAACCTTCTTCATGCCTCCTCCTCCCTAACCATCTCTATCGCGTTCTTGGCACATATCCTCGCACATATCCCGCAACCCTTACAGTAATCGTAGTTTATGGATATTCCCTCCTCCCCAACGTCTATCGCGTTTTCGGGACAATAAAGCCAACAGAGTTGGCAGAGGTTGCACCTCTCTACATCGTAAACTGGCTTGAACGTTCTCCAGAATCCCGTTTTTCCCGCCGCCCCTTCGGATGGTCGGGCTATCATGCACTCCACTCTCTCACCTCCTCGTAAGCCCTCTTCGCAGCTTCGACGTTCAATTCCCCGAGCTTCCCGCCGAAAGTCTCCTCTATCGCCCTCTTGAGGGAATCGAAAGAAAATCCGAGCACCTTAGCCATCGCTCCGGCCATGGCGGTGTTCACGATCGGCCAACCGGCGGAAACGAGCCCGAGATCGAGGGCGATCGATGAAGCGTCGACGTAGTACACCCTCCCTTCGAGCTTTGGTTTCTTGGAATTTATCACGATCGTCTTCGCATCCACGCTCGTCATCTTCGTTATCTTCTCGGAAAATACTGCCACCATTTCGGGATTCCTTACGGAAGAGTGCCTCCTTATAGGCCTTTCCGATATCCTGAGGTAAGATCTTACCAAAGCCCCCCTCCTCTCCGCCCCGAATTGGGGAATAGCTTGGGCGTATTTGCCCTCGTAAAGCGACGCAGTTGCCAACAGCCTCGCCGCCGTTACACCACCTTGCCCGCCGAAGCTGAGAATCATAATCTCGAGCATCCGACCACCTTTTTCAACGATTAATAAATACGTTTCGAAACCTCCACGATCGCCCTCTTACCGTTCACCGTGACTTCAAACACCCCCTCGTCGACCTCCTCCACCTCCACCTCGTACTCCTTTCCCATGACCTTCACCCTGTACCTCATAGCCTAACCCTCCCAGCGTAGCGCCAATAACACACACCCCTGACGATCTCGTTCGGCATCTTCCTCTTGTCCTCGAGATACCTCTTTACCGCAACGACAATCGCCAAGAACTCCTCGGGAGACATTGGATCACCTCACGTGTCGTGCTTCTTGGGTGGCAGTCTTCTCCTCTTCGTTTCGAGCATTCTGAGAGCGTTTATTATCCTGCTCCTCGTCCACTCCGGTTCTATAATCGCGTCGACGAATCCCCTTTCCAAAGCCCTCTCAGCACT
>CAZQJR010000040.1:0-2844 GCA_964592825.1 uncultured archaeon
CTCGTCGCCGCTTTGAGCGGTGTTTGGACGGACAGGCACAGCGAGGAGATAAAGAGGGGTATCACGATAAGGTTGGGTTACGCGGATGCGACCTTCAGGAAGTGTCCCGAATGCGAGCCCCCTCAGGCTTACACTACCGAAAGAATATGCCCGATTCACGGAATCAAGACTGAGGTTTTGAGAACGGTAAGCTTCGTGGACAGCCCCGGACACGAGATGCTCATGGCGACGATGCTCAGCGGTGCTGCTTTGATGGACGGGGCGATTTTGGTAATAGCGGCGAACGAGAAGTGCCCCCGCCCGCAGACGAAGGAGCACTTGATGGCCTTGGAGATAATCGGAGTTGACAAGATAGTAATAGCTCAGAACAAGATAGACACCGTTCCGAAGGAGAGGATATTGGAGAACTACCGCGAGATCAAGGAGTTCATAAAGGGGACGATTGCTGAGAACGCGCCTATAATTCCGATTTCAGCCCAGCAGAAGGTTAACATCGATGCTTTGATTGAGGCTATAGAGGAGACGATTCCAACGCCCGAAAGGGATCTCGACTCCCCACCTTTGATGCACATAGCGAGGAGCTTCGACGTTAACAAGCCCGGCACGAAGCCCGAGAATCTCATAGGCGGTGTAGTTGGAGGATCTTTGGCGAGGGGAAGGCTTAGGGTTGGAGACGAGATAGAGATTAGGCCGGGGATCAAGGATGAAAGGGGAAACTGGCAACCCCTTCATTCGGAGGTAGTAAGCATAATGGCTTCGGGCAGAAAGGTTGAGGAGGCGACGCCCGGTGGGTTAATAGGTGTTTCGACGAAGCTCGACCCAGCTTTGACTAAAAGCGATGGGTTGGTCGGTAACGTGCTCGGCCACCCGAACGAACTGCCAGATGTCCTTACGGAGTTCACTATGGACGTTCACCTGCTCGAGAGGGTCGTTGGGGTTGAGAAGGAGATAAAGGTCGAGAAGATCAAGATGAACGAGCCGTTGATGCTCGTAATCGGAACTGCCGTAACGCTTGGAACCGTAACGTCGGCGAGGGATGACGTTGTCGAGGTAAAGCTCAAGAGACCGGTCTGTGCTGAATCGGGCTGGAGGGTCGCTATAAGCAGAAGAGTCGGAGGGAGATGGAGGCTGATAGGCGCGGGAACAATAAGGTGAGGTGCGCGGTATTAGATACGAACGTTTTGATTTACGTCTTTACCGAGAAAGTGGACGTCTTTTCCCAGCTTAAAGAATTGGGATTTAACAAATTTTTGGTGCCGAAGAAGGTCGTTGAAGAGCTAAGGAATCTTTCAATTTCGTTGACGGGTAAGGAAAGGCAGGCGGCAAAATTTGCACTGAGCTTGGTGGAGAGATACTGCGATATAGTCGAAGTCGAGGCGGTGGGGACCGATATAGCTCTGCTCGAAACCGCAAGGAGGTTCGGATGCGCTCTGATAACGAACGATAAGAGGTTGAAAAAGAAGGCTAAGCGGGAGGGTATTCCGATAGGCTATTTGAGGGAGATGAAATACGTTACGATCGAATCGGAGGTTTATTAAATCCTTAGTCTGTATCTTCGGTCACCAATAACTTCAAGCTTTCCTTCCTGAATAAACCTTCTAAAGCGCATGTAGTCAAATACGATCAATAGCTTCTCTTTCTCCGGATCTCTCGGTCTTCTTTTAGCTTCTCGTTTTAGATAACATCTAATCCATATCTTCCTTTTCTTCTCTTCCAGTAGATCCTCTAACTTCATTTAGAATCTCCTCCACTTCTGTCTTAATTTTGATCAGTTCATTTACAGTTCCTTCTTTCATGCATCTGTCTTTAAGATATTTCCAATCGATCTTGTCATAAACCCATCTACAATCGTCTTTAAGTCTATCGACGATCAGATCTTCCTTGCCTATGACATAAACTTTGAAATCATCGATTTCAAAAATCTCTACTTTATCCATGCTTCCTGCCAGCGTGGTGTCTGGGATTTCCACGACCATAATTGGAATTACTCCTTTTTTCTCAAGCTCCTTGGTTAAAATTCCTACAAGTAAAAGTCTTCGCTTAAACGGATTTTCAACCTTCTTCAGTCTTTCAATGTACTCCCGCCAGTAGATTTAGATTATTTTAGCGTTTTACCCCCTCTTATTTTGTTCACTTTATCTTTTGAGTCAGTATCGCGCCCCAATGAGAACTGTTAGTTAAAGAGCCCCAAATCGGAAAAAAAACTAAAATAAAATTATGGCAGGAAGTCCTCTGGCTTCGGCAACTCCAGCTTCAGCCCCTTCCTCTTCCTTACCTCCATGATGAAGTTCTCGAGCAACGCCTGCGGGACGGGCTCGAATCCAGCGTGCTCAACGCTCCACATCGCCTTACCAGCGGTGGCGGATCTTATCGCTCCGGCGAACCCGAACATCTCCTTCACAGGAGCCTTGGCTACTATCGTTACAAGATCACCCTCGGATCTCATCTCCAATATCTGCCCTCTCCTTCCCTGTATCTCCCTCGTAACGTTTCCCAGCATGTCCTGTGGTACCGTGATGAACACCTTCTGATACGGCTCGAGCAACGTCGGATTAGCTTGTAGCATCGCCGCGTATATGGCGCCCTTCACCGCCGGAATGACCTGAGCGGGGCCTCTGTGAACGGCATCCTCATGCAGCTTACAGTCTACAAGCTTGACCTTAACACCCATGCAAGGCTCCTTGGCCAAAGGCCCGGCGCTCATCGCCTCCCTGAATCCCTGAACTATCAGATCCATCGTTTCGTTCAGATACTGAATACCCTTCGTCACGTCGCACAGCACGTTTCCTTCGTAGTAGTCAACGATGCCGGCAGCTTCCTCCTTGCTCAAGCCAGCATCTACCA
>CAZQJR010000041.1:0-4191 GCA_964592825.1 uncultured archaeon
AGAGATCTTGCGGTGATCATAACGATCACAGGTTGGAGCGAAAATATATAAATTTAGCCATAACCTATGAACGTCTTCGCTATCTTCGTCCTGTCCCTCTTGGCCTTCTCCTCGAACCTCTCGTAGAAGTTGAGCATCGTCTCGTTAACGCTCGGCTTTATCTTCTTCAGAGCTTCGAGGAAGTGTCTCATCTCCACCTTCTCCGCGTTTATGTTCTCCCTCAAAGCCAGCATCACCGCCTCCCTGCATACCGCTTCGATGTCCGCACCCACGTAACCTTCCGTGAGCTCGGCAAGCTCCTCCAAATCGACGTCATCCGCCAAAGGCATGTTCCTCGTGTGGATCTTGAATATCGCAAGCCTGCTCTTCTTATCTGGTGGTCTGACGTAAACGAGCCTGTCGAATCTTCCCGGTCTGAGCAAAGCTGGATCGAGAATGTCCGGCCTGTTCGTCGCCCCGATTACTATCACTCCCTCGAGCTCCTCCAAACCGTCCATCTCCGTCAGCAACTGATTTACGACCCTCTCCACCGCTCTGTTTCCTTCATCGAGCCCTCTCATCTGTGCTATGGCGTCGATCTCGTCGAAGAAGATTATGCACGGGGCAACCTGCCTCGCCTTCTTGAAGATCTTCCTTATCGCCCTCTCGCTCTCTCCGAGCCACTTGTTCAGAAGCTCCGGCCCTTTAACGCTTATGAAGTTTGCGTTCGCCTCGTTCGCTACGGCTTTGGCTATTAGGGTCTTACCCGTTCCCGGCGGGCCATAGAGCAGAACACCCTTGGGCGGTTTGATTCCGAACTTCTTGAACTTCTCGGGATACTTGAGAGGCCACTCCACCGCTTCGACGATCTCCCTCTTGATGTCCTCCAGCCCTCCGACGTCGTTCCAAGTGACCTTAGGAACCTCAACGAGCACCTCCCTCATTGCGGAAGGCTCGATCTCCTTCAGAGCCTCCTTGAAGTCGTCCATCGTTACCTTTATCGATTCCAAGACCTCAATCGGAATTTCGTCAGCGTTTAGATCGATCTGGGGAAGGTATCTCCTCAAGGCCTTCATCGCAGCCTCCTTGCAAAGGGCTTCGATGTCCGCGCCGACGAAACCGTGAGTCTGGTCGGCCAGATACCTTAGCATGGCCTTGACTATCTCCCTCTCGAGCTCGGTGATCACTTCGGCCGGAAGCATCGATTCGACTATCCTCCTTATCTCTTCCTTCTTCTCCGCGTCCTTGACCTCATCGTAAACCATCTCCAGCTTCTCCATCATCTCCTTGTTCCCGTCCTCGCTGTAGTTCCTGTGCAAAGCCCTCAGAGCCTCCAACACGAAATCCCTGTCGTATTCGGGCTCCAAAGGCATGTTCCTCGTGTGGATCTGGAGTATCTCGAACCTCCCCTCCCTGTCCGGCACACCGATCTCGATCTCCCTGTCGAACCTCCCCGGCCTCCTCAAAGCGGGATCTATGGCGTCTATCCTGTTCGTAGCTCCTATGACTATAACCTGCCCCCTCTCCTCCAGTCCGTCCATCAACGCCAACAGCTGAGCGACGACCCTCCTCTCAACTTCCCCGGTAACCTCATCCCTCCTCGGAGCAATAGCGTCGATTTCGTCTATGAATATTATCGAGGGTGCGTTCTCCTTCGCCTCCTCGAATATCTCCCTCAACCTCTGCTCGGATTCCCCATAGAACTTGCTCATTATCTCCGGACCGTTTATCGTGAAAAATGACGCCCCGATCTCGTTCGCTACCGCTTTGGCTATTAGGGTCTTACCCGTTCCCGGCGGACCATAGAGCAGAACACCCTTGGGAGGATCTATGCCCAAGCGCTGGAAGAGTTCGGGATACTTGAGAGGGAGCTCTATTATCTCCCTGACCTTCTGAAGTTCCTCCTTAAGCCCTCCGATGTCTTCGTAGGTAACTCCCGCCTTCCCGAACCTCTCGAACCCCTTTGCCGGGCGATCTCTGTAAACGACCTTTGTCGTCTCGTCTATTATCACCGCCCCCTTGGGTTCGGTCTTAACCGCGACGAAAACCAAAGCCTGATTCTGGTTGTATCTTCCAAATCCGGCCAAAGCGGGAGCGCTGACGAGGGGAACCAGATCTCCCTCCATTATCGGCCTCTTGAGAAGCTGGTGCTTCAGATACTCCCCTATGTCCATCCCGTAAACCCTGAAATCCATCTTTCGAAGGGGGGCGAGGATGACGACCTTCGCCGGCTGATAATCCGCCCTCCTGACCTTGACTATGTCCCCGACACCAACACCGGCGTTCTCCCTAATGAATCGGTCGATCCTTATTATGTTCTTACCCCAATCCCTCTTCGGAGCCCTCCAGACCTTCGCGACGGTCTTCCTCCTCCCCTCTATTTCTATTATGTCTCCGGGGGATATTCTCAACTTTAACATCGCATCGGGGTCGAGTCTCGCTATCCCCCTCCCCGAATCGCTCGGATAAGCTTGATTGACCTTTAGCGTTATTTCCATCCGCATCACCCTTACAATATCTTAAAATCAACACGACTATAAAAAGGATTATGGTGCGGATAGTTCTCTTCGACATCGAAGAGGCCTCGCTCGAAGACTTCGTCTCGGCTCTCTCCAAAACCTTTCATAACTGTTATGAGGATTATCCCAACGTCGAAAGGGTGCTGAGAAGGGTCGGGAAGAGGGAGAGGGTCGTCGAGGCGTGCGGAATACTTTACTCCCTCAGGAGAATGGGTTTCGAACTCTTCACCACCCCCCTTCCCCTACCCGAAAGGTTGGATGTCGCGGAGGGTTCCGACCTCGAGTTCTATCCGAGGAGATCCCGCATATCTGCGGAGGTTTTGGCCGTTCTTTCTGAGTTCTGCAGAACCCTCAGGAGACCGTTCAGAGTGGAGAGGGTTCACGAGTTCGGGGGAATGAGGATAGTGCTGGGGGAGTTGTTCGAATCAGACGATGTCGTGATAGTGGAAACGAATTTGGACGACGTAAGCGGCGAGATGGTCGCCCATGCGATGAGGAAGTTGGAGGAGATCTGCCTCGACGTCTTCGCCGTTCAATGCTTGGGCAAGAAGGGAAGACCCGCGATCGTGCTGAAGGCCATCTGCGAGCAAAAGGACGTACACAGGGTTGCGAGCGTGATGATGGGAGAAACGGGTAGTTTGGGCGTGAGGATGATTCCCGTAAAGAGGTTGAAGGAATCGAGGAGGATTGAGGAGAGGGAAGTTGAGGTTTTCGGTAGACGTTTTAAGGTTAGGGTCAAGCTCTCCTCAGCGTCCGTATTCAAGCCGGAGTTCGAGGACGTTAGGGCCATCGCCGAAGAGCTCGGTCTTCCGATAGTAGCTGTTTACAAGGAAATTCTTAGAAAACTCTAATTACAGCCCACCCGACGATGGGTCGATGAAACTTCCGACGGGCAGCAAGTGCTTGGATTCGTTGCTCGACGGTGGGGTGGAGACGGGAACAATAACCCAGATATACGGTGCGAGCGGGACGGGAAAGACGTCCATATGCCTTATGCTCGCCTACACGACGGCGAAGTCGGGGATGAAGGTTGCATACATAGACACGGAAGGCCTTTCGCCGGAGAGGGTTTCGCAGGTTTTTCAGGACAAGGAGGCGCTGAAGAACGTACTTATCTACGAGGTGATGGACTTCAAACAGCAGAGTTCCGCCATAAAGGAGGTAGCAAAGGTTTGCAAGGAAGTCAAGCTAATAATAGTCGATTCCTTCACCTTTCTCTACAGGAGCGAGCTCGAGGATGTGGAGAGGCAGATAAAGGTCAAGAGGGAGTTAATAGCTCAGCTAACGTTTCTACTGGGTTTGGCGAGGAAATACGATTTGGCGGTCGTTATAACCAATCAGGTTTTTACTGACGTCAGGACGGGGGAGGAGAGGCCTTTGGGTGGGCCGAGCTTGGATCACATAACCAAGGTGATAGTCGGGCTGGAGAAGGTGAACAAGCATAGGAGGGCGGTGCTGGTCAAGCACAGATCCAAGCCGGAGGGGATAAGCTGCACGTTCATGATAACGGACAGGGGAGTGGAACCTTAGCCAAAAGCTTTAAATATCCGTTACGATCTCACATCCTACGCCGACGGCCATAGGGATCGGGGAAACACCCGGACTCATTCCGAACCCGGAAGTTAAGCCCGATCCCGTTCCGCGTTGTACTGTGCTCCGAGAGGGCACGGGAAGCGCGGAAGCTGTCGGCACC
>CAZQJR010000042.1:0-7703 GCA_964592825.1 uncultured archaeon
GCAAACATTTATTAACTCTATAGGGAACGGTTGAGAGATGGCGTCGTCCATGTACGCTTACATTAGGGAGGCTTGGAAGAGGCCTTGGGAGGGTTACGTAGGAAGGCTGATGTGGGAGAGACTGCAGAAATGGCGCAGGGAGCCGGCGGTCGTTAGAATAGATCGCCCGACGAGGCTTGACAGGGCGAGGGCTTTGGGTTACAAGGCCAAGCAGGGGATAATAGTGGTTAGAGTGAGGGTCAGGAGAGGTGGAAGGAGGGCGACGAGGCCGAACAAGGGAAGGAAGACGAAGAACCTCATGGTGAACAGGAGAACGCCCAAAAAGAACCTTCAGTGGATAGCGGAGGAGAGGGCGGCGAGGAGGTATCCGAACATGGAGGTTCTGAACTCCTACTGGGTTGGAGAGGACGGTAGGTACAAGTGGTTCGAGGTAATACTCGTGGACAGGGATCACCCGGCGATAAAGTCCGATCCGCAGCTCAACTGGATATGCAACAAGAGGGGAAGGGTCTTCAGGGGACTAACTTCCGCTGGAAGGAGAGCGAGAGGTTTGAGAAGGAGGGGCAGGGGAGCGGAGAAGGTCAGGCCGAGCTTGAGGGCGAACTTCAGGAGAAAAGATTAAAAATTTTTATTCTATGCTAAAGAATCCTACGCACGCGAGGACGTAGGAAACGAATCCCACGAATCCACCTATCATAAGGACTACGAAAGACGTTCCGAATATTCTGTACAGCATCATCGGGCTCGGATGTATAAGCTGGGTTTGTAGTAGTGGAGCTACCGACAGCACCCCGTTTATCATGAGCGCGAGCCCTATTATTCCTATGACGAACGACGCTATTTGGCAGTAGGCTGCGTACCTGAACGGACTTTTCCCGAGCTTGTTTCCCGCCCTCAGCAGTGAAAGCACGTGAAGGAGCCAAGATACGAACCCTATTACCAGTATTATCGCCACGACTATCATCAGAGTCTTCAGGAACGCCATCGGGTTGGGTGGAAGGGTGGGGGGCTGGTAGTTCGTTTTCGGTAGCATCGCGAATATTACGCCGAAGAGCAACCCCACGGACACTATCGGAGCCAATATCATCATTATACCGTTCGCGAGCATCACGTTGTCTCCCAACTCCCTCCCAAGCATGATCCACGCGATTGCTACGAGCAAAATCCCTACGAAAGCCAGCGCGTCGAACACCAGTGCGATCGATGGTCTAACGGCAAAGAACGGGGCAATTATGACCAGCAGGTACCCTATTCCGCCCAAATACTTCACGGCCTTATCCATACCGTAAATTTTTGCAAAAAAAATTTAATAATTTTTGCGTCCTCCGACTTCCATGAGGCTCGAAGACATCGTAACCTTTCTCGACGACTTTCTGGGCGTGAAGGAATGGGAGGACAAGTCCGTAAACGGCCTTCAGGTGGAGGGGAGGGAGGAGGTTAGGAAGATAGCCTTCGCCGTGGACGCGTGCATGGAGACTTTCGTCAAGGCCAAAGGGGCGGATATGCTCGTCGTCCACCACGGGCTGATATGGGGAGGGATAGAGAGGGTCACTGGAGCAACGATGAGGAGGCTGAAGTTCCTGCTCGAAAACGGCATATCCCTCTACGCCTGCCACCTACCGCTCGACGCGCATCCGAGGGTTGGAAACAACGTGGAGCTACTCAGACTTCTCGGAGTTGAGGCGGAGGGTAGCTTCGGCGTTTACAAGGGGAGGAGCATAGGCTATTACGGTAGGTTCGAGGAGAAGAAGTCGCTCGAAGAGATAATTGAGGCCGTAGGTAGCATAAACGAAAGACCAATCGTCCTCGACTTCGGAAAGGAGAAAATAGAGAGCGTCGGAGCGGTCTCGGGAAGGGGCGCTTTTGCCTTGAAGGAGGCGATAGACTTGGGACTCGATCTCTTCGTCACGGGCGAGGCCGAGCACGAGGCGTATCACTTGGCCAAGGAGTGCGGGATCAACGTGATATTCGCGGGACACTACGCCACCGAAACCCTCGGAGTCAAGGCTCTGATGAGGGTCGTCGGGGAGGAGTTCGCGGGGGAGGTGGAGGTGGAATTTCTGGACGTTCCCACGGGTTTATAGACACCTGTACATGTTCGCGCTCGCCAAACATTCCGAGCAGGAGGGTTCGTTCCCGTAACAGTCCCTGCACTCGTCGACGAACCAGCAACCCTCCAAGAACTTGCACTCCCCGCACCAAGGGTATTTTGATACGTTCTTGTCGACGCTCTCGAAAGCCCCAACGAACTTGCGATGCCCGTTTACGAAGATCGGATGGGGATAGGCGTATTCCGAGCAGGGAAAGACCTTGCCGTCCACCCTGACGAAAGCACCGTCCTCGAACGGGCATCTCCTCTCCTCGACGAAGAAGTTCGGAAGATCCAAGCCGTAACCTTCGAGATACTCCTCCACGCGCTTAACGAACTCGATCCTCCTCCACTCCTTCGCAACCCTGTCCAAGTTCACGTCGCCAACTTCCTCCATAATCTTCCCGTATTCCAAAACCGCATCCCTGTCAAGCTTGGAAACTCTTCGGAGGAAATCCTCAAGCTCCTCCGGACTCTCGAAACGCTCTCTGCACCAATCAACCTTCTCCTCTCCCATTTCAAAGAAAACGGACTTCTCGTAGAGTTCCTTCGAGTAAGGATTCAGATGGGATACGAACACGTCCTTGTGGGCGATCTTAGGCAGTATCGTGTAGTTGTCCTTGGTAAGGACGAAGGACACGAACGCCCCCTCGAACTCCCCCGGATAGCTTACGCCGAGAACGCTCACGACCTCCGCAACCCTCTCCACATCGAGCGTTCCGTTGGTGACTATAACGGTCTCCGCCCTCTTGTTGGCCATCCTGATCATGTCGAGCAGATCTGGGTGGAGGAGGGGCTCTCCGAATCCGTAGAGTGCGATCACGTCCGCGTCGAACTCGTCCAAAATCCTCTTAAAGGTCTTTAAATCCATGTCCCTCTCCTCAATCCTCACGAATCTCCTCAGGCAAAAGTCGCATCTAAGGTTGCACCTCGTCGTTACCTCCACCTGCAACCTCATCCCAGCATCCTCCTCGTATGCAAAACCCTCTGAATAGCGGTTACGTGGGACAGCAACGCCACCAAAACGACCGACTGCCAAACGAAACCGGTGAGAAGGCCGAGAACCAAGATAACCAACCTCTCTCCCCTTTCCGCTATCCCCACGTCGCACCTCTCCACCAAACTTTCCGCCCTCGCCCTCGTGTAGCTGACCATCAGCGCGCCGCTCAGGGCGAGTACGACGAGGAACCAATTTACCCCGTAGAATCCCAACGAAGTGAAAACCGCTATGTCGACGTATCTGTCCATAACCGAATCCAAGTATCCCCCGAACTCGGTTACCTTTCCGGTGTTCCTCGCCAAAGCACCGTCGAGAGCGTCGAAAAGTCCGCTTAGAAGTATTACGATCGCCCCCAACCTTCCGTATCCCTCAGCTATGGCAAAGGCCGAAGCCATTCCGACCAAGAACCCCGCGACCGTAAGGTGGTTCGGTTCCACTCCGAGCTCAGCCAAGATCTTCGTAACTGGATCCAAGAGCTTCGTCGTCTTTGGCTTTACCCTGCTCAACATTATTTCCAGATCCTTCCCCTGTAGTATCCGGTTATCGGACAGCCCAAACAGAGCTTACTGTTCCAGTAATCGCACTCCCCGCAGTTGGAACCGCACGGAGCCTTGTCGCTCTTCTCGACCCTTATGTTTATTGGAACTATCGTGTCCTTCTCCGCCCTCACAATTATCCCAACGTCCACGTCGTAAACGTCCGGATTGGGTCTTATGTGCTGATCGACTATGGCCTCGAGGGTGGGTAGATCCTCGCCGACGAACAGCATGACCAAGTTCCTGTTTCCGGCAACCACGAAGCCGTTGAGAAAGAACGGGCAATTCCTAAACAGCTTCAGAAGTTCCTTCGGTTGCTTGCACTTTATGTCCGCCTTAAGTATGTAAAGGCCGGCGTTCTTTATGTTTATTCCGTAAGCGTGGCTTATTATCCCCAACTCCTTCATCTTCTTTATCCTACTCCCGACGGACGGCTGGGACAGTCCGACGATCTTTGCGATCTCATTCTGAGAGATCTCGGGATTCTTCTCCAGTATCTCCAAAATCATCCTGTCCTTCTCGTCGAGCTCGAATATACCGACCATCAAATAATTCCGTCACTGAACTTATAAAAAATTAGCGGAATACCTTTAGCCTATCGGCATAGCTCCGCAGAAATTCGGCTTACATTTGATATGAAACCCCGCTTCCCCTCCGTAAGCTATCACCGACCTTCCGAGCATGATCATGGTCGCCAAACCTCCGACGCTCTCTACGTGCTCTATGAGATCGATCACGTCATCATCGGCCAATCCACTCTCCAACGCAAAATCTTTAGACAATTTGAAGAGATTTTCCAGCGTGGGCTTTTTCAGAAACTCCGATAGCTTTTTTCTTCCCAACACCGCCACCTTTTTAAGCGGAAGAGATAGCAGTTCGTCCGTTCTTAACTCTCCAAGAATCTCGATCTCGAACGTTGCGTTCCAGAGGTATCGATCCACGATGCATCTCGAAGGGCAGGCGGCGTTTTTTCTCACCACGAAACCTCCGTGGCATTGGGCAACCACGTCCCCCAAACCCGTTCTGTTCACGACCTCCGCCACATGCGCCAAATCCGCGAGTTCGAACGCTGAGCGGTGAAGGGATAACCTCTCGTTTATGGCGAGAGCGGTCGCCAACGCCGAAGCCCCACTCATCCCAAAACCACATCCTGCCGGGAGATCCATATCGATTTCAACCTTTCCCTCGAATCCAAGAAGCTTAGCGACCGTTTCTACGGTTGGGAAGTTCCATCTCTCTCCGTTAACTATGACCTCCAGTTTCTCCCCCGTTCTAACCTCAACCCTTACACCCAAATCGAGCGTTACGCTCACGCCCAACGATCCAGATCTCAATGGATCTTCGGAAACGTTTGGGGAGAATATGAAGGTAACGCTTGCTGGGGCGAACATCATACCTCGATTACACTCCCACTACCCACCATTTTGAACCTCTCGCCGAGAAGATCCATGAGCAGGAACTCCATCTTCAAACCCGTACAGTGACAAGGTGCGATGAGATCGAGATCTAGCCCTGAGACGATCTCCCTCACCTCGTCGGGTTCGTAGGCGATTAGATGTGTCCCGCCGATCACGAACTTGACCTCATCTCCGACGACCTCTTCTGCCCACTCTATGGTGTTCCTCAGCCCGGAATGACAGCATCCCAACACGAGCAAGACGCCTGACTCCGTCCTTATGGCCAAGCTCTGATCGTCGAGTATCTCGTCCTTCTCCCTCTTACCATTCCTCAATATGTATGAATCCTTCAACAAGGCGGTTTCGTATTTCCTCGGTATCTCTCCGAGCGCCCACACACCTTTGGTTACCTCTACTGGTTCTCTGTGCTCCACAACCGTTCCCAACCTTTCCTTTCTAAACGGGATTCCCACATACTCTCCCCTATAAAATCTCGGAAGAAAGGCATCGGGATGGGCGTAAACTTTGACATCCTTTCTCAAAAATCTCAACAATCCCCCCGTATGATCGTAATGCCCGTGGCTGATTACGATCTTCTTGGGTTCGGGTAGGTCGAGCAGTTGAAAGTTCTCGTACGCTACTCCCGTTTGGCCGGCATCGAAGAGAACGACTTCCTTAGCCTCTACGAGAGCTGAGAAACCCCATTCGGCCTTTAGTCCCTGTGGTCTTAATGCGACCACCTTGTTATCCGCCAAAATCGTAACCTTAACCATGTTCATTCGTCTTCGAGCGAGCTTAATAACCTTTCGAGCTCGTTTATGTAGTCCTCGGGCAATCCGTGATATCGCGCCCCCTTTATCATCCTCTCCACGCACGAACGATCGGGTCTTAGATCGTCTCGAACGAACTCCCTTTTGGCCACGTAGACCCAAGCCTTAACCCTTTTACCATCGACCAAAACTTCCACGACCCTTCTCGAATACTTCGGGCTGATAAGGTCAAGTCTTTTTAGATCATCATTCGTCACCTCATACAAAACACCCCAAACCCCCTTTCCCCCTTCTCTAACGTTTGGATTTCCCTTTCCCATTCCTTCCTTGTTCATGACGAGCTCGTATCCCGGGAGAAAGGCTATCTTGGCCTTAGGCATTCTCCTAAATATTTTCTTCGCCTTCTCGGGATCCATCAGGGTGCCATACACGAACAGCCACATGGGTAAGGTGATGGGTTGTGTTTATAATATCACCGCAACGACCATAGAGTTGACGTTCGTCTTCGTTGGCCCCGTAATTATCAGAGCCTTGGCCTTCTTCAAACACTCGTAGGCGTTGTGGTTGGCGAGGCACTCGTCCAGATCCTCCAAGGCGTCGGCGGTGTAGGAGTCCACGATACCTCCCGCTGCATCCGTCGGCCCGTCGGTTCCGTCCGTATCGACCGACGCTATACAGCATCCCCTGAGCCCCGCAATCTTCTTCGCCGAACTGAGGGCGAGCTCCTGATTGGGTCCACCCCTTCCGGCCTTACCCCTTATCGTAACCGTCGTCTCCCCGCCGAAGATAAGAACCGTCCCCTTTCCAAACGGCCGGTTGAATCTTGCGATCTCCTGAACTATCGACGCTATTGCTATTCCCACTTCCCTCGCCTCTCCCTCGAGAGTGGTGGTCATTATCACCCCGTTCAACCCCAACTCCCTGACCTTCTCCAGCGCGAACTCGCACACCCTACCCATTCCGCATATGAGGAAGTTGTGAACGTTTTCCAAGTCCTCCTTCAGGGTCTCCTCCCTCTCTCCCCTCATTCCCAACTCTATGTGCCTCCTCACCGACTCGGGCAGATTTTCCCATATGCCCCTGATCTTCAGTATCCTGTAAGCGTCCTCGAACGTCGTCGGATCCTTTACGGTAATTCCCGACGCTATGACCTCCAAATCGTCCCCCACAACGTCAGAAATTATCAACGCTACGACTTTCCCCCTAACTCCCTTTACGAACTTTCCTCCCTTCACCTTAGATATGTGCTTTCTGACAGTGTTTATCTCGTGTATCTTGGCTCCGCTCTTGAGCAAAAGTTCGTTGGTCTTTATCTTGTCCTCCAAGCTTATTCCTTCCTCGGGCATGACGAAGAGCGCAGAACCTCCACCGGAAACGAGGACTATGAGCAAGTCTCTCTCTCCGACCTTCCGAGCTATCTCCAAACCCCTTTTCGCCCCCTTCATCGAGTTCTCGTCGGGAATCGGATGTCCCGCCTCTATTACCTCTATCCTTTCGAGGGGAATCGAGTAACCGTACTTCGTTACCGCCACTCCCTCCTCTATCCTGTCCCCCAGCAGATCCTCCACGGCCTTCGCCATCGTGCAAGCCCCTTTCCCTATGGCCACGACGTATACCCTCTCGAATTCGAACTCCCTTCCCTCTACCTCTATCTTCCCGTCCTTCACCTTCAGACAGTTCTTAACGAGCTCGTAAGGATTCGCCTTCGCTATCGCGTGTTCTATAACGTCGAGGGCTATCCTCTTCGCCTCCACGTCTCCAAAACCGAGGATCTCATTCCTGTTGACTATCACCCAACCTCACCCTGAGCGTTACTATTTCGAAGGGGTTTATTTCGAATTCTATTCCGTTTCCGTCCACGCTAACGTCCTTGTCGAACTCCTCGGAGTACTCCTCCAGAAGGTTCACGAC
>CAZQJR010000043.1:0-3634 GCA_964592825.1 uncultured archaeon
CACTACATAATCGATACCCCTCCCCCCTACCCGACCGGCTCATTCCACATAGGAAACACGCTGAACTGGTGTTACATCGACTTCATAGCGAGGTACAAGAGGATGAAGGGATACGAGGTCATGTTCCCTCAGGGCTGGGACTGCCACGGACTTCCGACGGAGGTTAAGGTGGAGGAGATACACGGCATAAGCAAGAACGACGTGCCGAGGGAGGAGTTCAGAAGACTCTGCGTGGAGTTCACGAAGAAGAACATAGAGAGGATGAGGCAGACGATGAGGAGGATGGGGTTCAGCATAGACTGGAGCAAGGAGTACATAACGATGTATCCGGAATACTACCGCAAGACTCAGATCTCCTTCGTAAGGATGTTCAACGAGGGGCTGATATACAAGGGCTACCATCCCGTCGTCTTCTGTCCGAGATGTCAGACTACTATAGCCTTGGCGGAGATAGAGTACGTGAAGGGGAAGACGAAGCTGAACTACATCCGATTCGGTGACGGCGAGGATTCCGTAGTCATCGCAACCACCCGTCCCGAGCTCATCCCGGCGTGCGTTGCGATAGCGGTTCATCCCGAAGACGAGCGCTACAGGCATCTGATAGGGAAGAGGGTCAAGGTGCCCACTACGGACTACGAGGTGGAGATAATAGCGGACGAGGACGTAGATCCGGAGTTCGGAACGGGAATAGTAATGATCTGCACGTTCGGAGACAAGCAGGACGTTAAGTGGTGGAAGAAGCACAACCTAAAGCTTAGAGCCATCCTTGGTAAGGACGGAAGGTTGAACGAGTTGGCGGGCAAGTACAAGGGGCTAACCACGAGGGAGGCAAGAGAGAAGATCTTGGAAGATTTGGCAAAAGAGGGCAGACTCATAAAGCAGGAGGAAATAGATCAGAACGTCGGAGTTTGTTGGAGGTGCAAGACGCCCGTGGAGATAATCGTCGAAGATCAGTGGTTCGTTAAGGTGGATAAGGAGAAGATTCTCGAAGCTGCGAGAAAGATCAAGTGGGTTCCGGAGCACATGCTCTCTCGTTTGGAGAGTTGGGTGGAGGGGATGGAGTGGGACTGGGTAATAAGCAGGCAGAGGATATTCGCGACGCCCATTCCCGTGTGGTACTGCAAGAGGTGCGGGGAGATTATAGTTGCTAAGGAGGAATGGCTTCCCGTCGATCCAACGAAGGATAGGCCGAAGGAGCCATGTCCGAAGTGCGGGGGAACGGAGTTCGAGGGAGAAACCGACGTTCTGGACACTTGGATGGATTCGTCGATAACGCCGCTGGCCATAACCGGATGGCCGGATGATTGGAAGAAAGAGGATTATCCAACGAGCCTAAGACCGCAGGGGCACGACATAATAAGGACTTGGGCGTTCTACACCATCCTGCGATCCCTCGCTTTGGTCGGGGAGATACCCTGGAAGGAGATAGTGATAAACGGGATGGTTCTCGGAGAGGACGGAAGGAAGATGAGCAAGAGCTTGGGCAACATAGTGGAGCCGAACGAGGTCATAGAGAAATACGGAGCGGACGCTCTGAGGCAGTGGGCGGCGAGCGGTGTAGTTGGAGATGACGTCGCGTTCAGCTGGAAGGAGATAATTGCCGCTTCAAGATTCCAGCAGAAGTTCTGGAGCATTCTGAGGTTCACCCTGCTCCATGTTAAGGAGAAACCGGACGAGAGGGCGGTGGAGCTTCTGAGGGATGCGGATAGGTGGATACTTTCGAAGCTGATGAAGCTCGTTAGAGAGGTGGACGAGCACATGGAGAACTACAGGTTCGCGGAGGCTTTGAAGGCGGTAAGGAGCTTCGCTTGGTACGAGTACGCGGACAACTACTTGGAGATAGTGAAGAACAGGCTGTATTCCGGAAGCGAGGAGGAGAAGATACCGGCGAAGTTCGTCCTCTACACCGTCATGAACGTTCTTACGAGGCTTCTCGCCCCCTTCACGCCGTTCTTGGCTGAAGAGTGCTGGCAAAGACTGCACGAGGGAATTGGGGTGGAGGTGGAGAGCGTTCACCTTCAGAGCTATCCCGTTGCTGACGAGAGGCTTATAGACGAAGAGGCGGAGAGGAGGGGCGAGTTGATTAAGGAGATCGTTTCGGCTGTTAGGAGGTACAAGCACGATAAGGGAATGGCTCTCAACGCTCCGCTGAGGAGGGTGAGGGTCTTTTCGCCTATCGCAATAGATACGAGGGATATCGCAGGAGCTCTGAACGCGGAGGTCGAAGTTCTGAAGGAGATGCCGAGCATAGAGGTGAGGGTGAAGGCGATAAAGCCCAAGTTCAACGTTCTCGGGCCGATGTTCAGGGAAAGGGTTAAGGATATAGTCAAGGCGGTAAACGGGCTCGACGAGGAGACAAAGATAAGGCTCGCGAACGAGCCGGTGGTGGTAGAAGTCGGGGGGGAGAGGATAGAGCTAAAGCCAGAATGGTTCGAGGTCGAGCTCGAGAACGTGGTCGAAGGGGAAGGGGTGGATGTAGTTGAGACCGATAATGTTGTCATAATCATCGAACCGTAATTGGCATGCAGCCGGTAGTGTGGACGGTTATTTGGGTAACTGCAGCCTTGTAGGGTACGTTTGAGAAAAAAGAGAAAACAACATTCTCTTTTTTATTAAATCATCTTTTATTAAATCATCAGAAAGTGTAAATAAAATAATTTAAGATTATAGCAACCTCATAATTGACCAAATCTGATAAATTTCAGACAATACAACAGCAATCAAAGCACAAATGAATGCATTTCTCAACTCTATTTCCCTTGCATGTTTGATTGCAAACGTCCAGATCGTTAAAGACCATACTGTTACTGCAAAAAACGAGGTTTCTTGGTATGAGGGAAAGCGTTAATGCATTCATGATGTTAAGGTTCTGCTGAAGCTGTTCAATGCTTACTCTTGGGATTTCAGTATTTACGATGTAATAAGCTGACATAGGGACTGTAATCGCAGAACCAAATGTTCTTCTAAAACTACCTTTCCCACCGAAGAAGGATGAAAGGCCGTGCATTATAATTGCAAGTATTAACCAAGCAGCAAAAATACCGATGAATGATGCAACAATTTCTCACCAATCAAAAAGAACCTAGCTATTTCCGTAGGGAAAGCTTGTGCGATCTTGTTTATTAGAAATTGAGAGGATTGCAGCCAGTGGTAAGACTAATGTTAGTGGTTTCTTTTCGTTTCAACTCAGCAAAGAGCTCGTTTGGGTTAGTTATCAACTTCAGCATGCGTTCTCGATTTGTGCAAATATACTTAAGTAATATTTTTTTATATAGGAGAAATGGTAAAAGTTATCAAGGAGCAAGGGTAAGGAGGGGGTAGGATGTATGCCAATGTAAGTAGAGAAGAGTGGTTGTTTAGAGGGTTGGCTTTAGCGATGGTTCTGGCGATGGTTGGATTGGCTGTGATGCCATTAACTGTCGGAAATGGCTGGGCTGTTGGTGGATATCTTTTAGAGAAAAGTAGCAAGAACTGGAATGCTGAAGCTGGACTTGCGTGGAGTATCTGTGGTGCAATAATTGGGGCTCATTATGCTACTGCTATTCCAGAAGCACTTTTGGCGCTTGGTTTGGTATCTCCTATTGGAGCGGTTGCATTAGGAGTTGGACTTGGTATTGCCATAGGGGTTTAATTT
>CAZQJR010000044.1:0-3249 GCA_964592825.1 uncultured archaeon
CCTCGCCTTTTTGCACGCATCGTAAAGCTTCAAACCCATTGCGAGGTAACAGGTGAGGGCGGAACTGTAAACGCATCCCGTTCCGTGTATCTCCGATCCCGTGACCTCCCCCTCCACAACGAAAGTTCGTCCGGCGTCGAACACCACATCCCTCCCACCCAAGCTTCCGCCCGTTATCACTACGGAGCAACCGAACGTCTCCGATATAACCTTAGCGGCGTTCTCAGCTGATCTGACATCTCTGACTGGGATTCCGGAAAGCCTCGAGGCCTCATCCGCGTTCGGGGTTATGACGTCGCATACCTCTGCGAGAACGGAGTACACACTCTCCCCCGAGAATTCGAATCCCGTAGTAGCCTTTATCACAGGATCCACGACCTTCGGAACGTTCAAATTCCCTACGGCCTTTGCGATAACCTTCGCGGATCTTTCGGAGCATACGAGTCCGATCTTTATACCCGCCAACCTCAAATCCTCCAAAACTGCGGAAATCTGCCTTTCGACGCACTCCGCATCGATCTCCCGAATTCCTTTCACTCCGCACGTGTTCTGAAAGGTTATGACCGTTACGACTGAAGAGGGAAAGAATCCCAAAGCCCTTATCGTTCTAACGTCCGCAATTATCCCCGCCCCTCCGCTCGGATCCAATCCGGCTACGGCAAGCACGCTCCTCATGCTACCCCATCCTGTTTCCGATGTAGTTTGGAACGAAACATCCCAAGAAGCTCAGAATCGGATAAGCTATCGTTAACCTCCCAACCGAGCCGAGAAACAAAATCGAAACGCAAATCAGGAACAGCGAAAACCTGTGCTTCAAATCCTTTGGAATCCCGTATCCCATAAAATCGACCGACAGAATGTGGGCGACTCCGAATCCTAAAAGGTATCCGCCGATCTTGAACGAGTATAGTCCGATCAGGGGGTAAAGGCAGAATGTTGCGATGGAAGACAGAACGACACCCAAAAGCTTCGAATTCTTGCCAAGATTGGGCTCGATACGGGACGCCAAGAATCCTATCGCGATTCCGACAACGAACCCTCCGACGACATCTCTGAGGTAGTGAACCCCCAGCATGATCCTCGACATACCTATGAGAGCAATTAAAACGAACGCAATCGCAAACGTCCTCCTCACCTTGAAGGCCAAGAAGCTCCAAAACGTTGTTGAAACCGCGGTATGCCCGCTCGGGAATCCGTAACCGCTTGCGGGAGCCTTCCAAAGATATTTGGGCGGTCTTGGGAGTTTTAGAACGTTCTTTAGGGTTACGACCGTTAGACCGCTCAGGAGAAGAGCGCAGAACACACGCCATCCGATTCTCCTATCCACGACGAAGTATACGAACGGGACGAGGGCGAAATAAGCCCTTTCATCTCCCAACTCCGTGATCAATAGCCAAAAGTTCATATGACCCCCAAAAGATCCTCTATTCCCACCGTCCTCTGTTCACCGCTCTTCAGATCCTTCACTGCAACCTTGCCCTCCTTGAGCTCTCTCTCCCCCACTATCACCGCAACATCAGCGTTCAAGTCGTTTGCGTAGCTAAGTTGCCTCTTAACGTTCCTCTCCATAACGTCCGTAACGACAACCGCCTTGTCCCTCAGCATCTCCGCTATCCTGAAAGCCTCCCCCTCCAACCCCTTGAAACTCACCACGACAACGATCTTTTTCCTTTCCGGCTCTACGTTGCAGATCTCCGCTATCCTATCGAAGCCCAACGCGAAGCCGGTGGCGGGCGTATCTTCCCCTCCGAAGAGATGGGCCAAGCGATAGCTTCCTCCCCCGCATATCTGATTCTGAGCGCCTAAGCCTTCTTTGGCGTAGGCTTCGAAGACGACTCCGGTGTAGTAGTCCAACCCCCTCGCAATTCCGAAGTCGAGCCTGTATTCAACTTCCAGCGAATCCAAAACGTCGCAGACCCTCTCTATGTGGCCGAAGTCGAAGTCGGGAATTATTTCCCTCGCCGAGTCCATTACCTCCCTCCCACCCACGAGCTCGATCAGGGAGAATATAGAATCCCTCAGATCCGATTCTATACCGATCTCATCAAGATAAGCCTCGAGCCCCTCCACGTCCTTCTTGTCTATCAGCCTCATTATCTTCGAGGCGACGTTTTCCTCAACATCCCTCAGCATGTGCCTGAGCAGACCCACGTGGCCAACGTGGAGGTCGAAGTCTATCTTTAATTCGTCCATTATCCTGTATGCGAGGGATATGACCTCCGCGTCCGCCAGAGGCGACGCCGAACCTATTAGCTCAACTCCGAACTGCCAGAACTCCCTGTATCTTCCCTTCTGAGGTCTCTCGTAGCGGAAGCAGTTCGCGAAGTAGTAGAATCGCAGAGGTTTCGGCATTCCCGTGCACTCGTTTACGAACATCCTAATTACGGGTGCGGTAAGCTCGGGTCTTAAGGCGAGATCCCTCCCTCCCTTGTCCTTGAACGCGTATATCTCCTCCACGATCCCCTCGCCCGATTTTATAGTGAAAAGCTCCAAGTGCTCGAACGTCGGGGTTAGAACTTCTCTGTAACCGTAGCTCTCCGCGATCCTCCTCATCACCTTCTCTATAGCCCTCCTCTTCTCCATCTCATCCGGCAGAAAATCCCTCGTTCCCCTCGGTCTCTCTATTTTCACGTCCCAAGCTTTGCCGGATCTGTTTAAAAACTTAGTTAAACTATTTAATAGATCCGCTCAACTTCCGCCATGGAGAGGATAAACTTCGACGCGGAATACGTCAGGCCGATAATAAGGGGCGAGAAGGTCACGACGATCAGGAAGGGTATAAAGAGCTATCCTGTTGGTAGGATAGTCGATCTGACCGTTAACTACACGCCCTTCGCGAGGGCGAAGGTGGAGAAGGTCGTAGTTAAGAGGGTGGGGGAACTGACCGACGAGGACGCGAGGAGGGACGGCTTTGGCAGTAGGGAGGAGTTGATTCAGGCTCTGAAAAGGATTTACGGGGACATAAAGGACAGCGACTTCGTGACGATAGTCCATTTCGTAGTAGTCGAAAGCTACGTGAGGTGATGGGCGTGGAGAAGTTCAGCTACGCCAAGGCGGGAGTCGACATAAAGAAGGAGGAAAGGGCCGTAAAGGCTTTGACGAGCGGGCTGAAGTTCGTTAGGGAAGGTTTCGGTAGGCCGATCCTTACCGGTCACTACGCGAGCGTTCTCGACTTCGGAGACTTCGGACTGGCAATAACCACGGACGGAGTTGGGAGCAAGATAATCGTCGCGGAGAGGATGAACAAGT
>CAZQJR010000045.1:0-6729 GCA_964592825.1 uncultured archaeon
ATGGGGAGCAGCAGGGAACACGCCCCCTTGGCGTTGAAGGTTGCGGGGGTTTCAGCGGTTTTGGCCAAGTCCTTCGCGAGGATATTCTACAGGAACGCGATAAACGTCGGGCTGCCGGTTTTAATTGTCGACACCGATCCCATAGATTCCGGAGACGAGCTCGAGGTCGATCTCTCCACGGGAGTCGTTAGGGACGTTACTAAGGGGGTGGAGTTGAAGGCCAAGCCCCTGCCGGACATAATGATATCGATACTGAAGGAGGGGGGACTCGTAGAATACGTGAAGAAGCACGGCGATCTATGAAGGTCGCTATATACGGTTTCGGGGAGATCGGGAGCGTCGTGGCGAAGAGATGCTTGGACTTGGGATACGAGATAGTGAGCGTGGTGGACGTAAATCCATTTTTGGTCGGAAAGAGCCTTAAGGAGTTCGGTTTGGACTGCGACGTTAGGATCGAGAGGAGCCTCGGGGAAAGGGGGGACGTGGCGTTCGTAGCAACTGGCTCGTATCTCGACGCAGTCTATTCGCAGATAGAGGAATGCGTCAGGATGGGTTACAACGTCGTGAGCACGTGCGAAACTCTTAGCTATCCGGAGTTCAGGTATCCGGATTTGGCGAGGAAGATAGACGAACTCGCGAAGCGTTACGGGGTAACAGTGCTCGGAGCGGGGATAAATCCCGGATTTCTGCTCGACCTACTTCCCGTCGTAATGGCGACTCCGTGTCTTAGGGTGGAGAGGGTGTTCGCGCTGAGGAGCGTGGACGCGTCGAAACGTAGGTCGAGGTTTAGGAGGAAGGTGGGGCTGGGGTTGAAGGTTTCGGAGGCCAAGGATTTGGAGGGGCACGTGGGTTACGCGGAATCCGCTTTGCTGATAGCGGAGGCTCTGAACCTCAGCGTGGATGGTGTGAGGGAGGGACGGGAGTTGGTTTTGAAGGGCGACAGGGTTTTGGGAATGAAGGGTCACGCCTCGGCGATTAGCGGGGGAAAGGAGGTCGTGAGGGTGGAACTTCACGCCTACGCCAACGCCCCCGAGTTCGAGAGGATAGAGATTTCCGGAGACAATCCGGTTGTTTGGACGAGCGACGGCGTGAACGGGGACTTGGGAACCGTTTCGGTGTTGCTGAGGTTTTCCAAAGCAGTCGTCGAGCACGATCCGGGGTTGATAAAGGTCATAGATCTACTACGGTTCGTATGAGGACGATAGATCTGCCCCTTCACGACGGAAAGGCACCCTACTGGCTTTTGAGGAGGATGAGAGAACTCGCCAAGCCGATAGTGACGATCATAGTGGAGGAGTTCGGGGAGAGGGAGTTGTTGGAAAGGCTTTCGAGCCCCATATTCTTCCAATCGTTCTCAAACGTTCTTGGGTTCGACTGGAACTCCTCGGGCTCGACGACCGTGCTTATAGGAGTTCTCAAATCCGTTTTAAATTCCGAGGAGTTCGGGATAAGGGTTGCGGGAGGTAAGGGGAGGAACGCTCTAAAGACCCCGGAGGAGATAAGGGTTCTGGCGAACGACCTCGACGTCGATGCCGAAAAGCTCGTTAGAATCAGCAGGTTGACCGCGAAGGTGGACAACGCCGCACTTCAGGACGGATACGACATTTACGCGCACGCAGTAATCTTTTCCAAGAGATGGTGGATAGTGATACAGCAGGGGATGAATGCGGCCAAAAGGATGGCGAGGAGGTATCACTGGGAAGTTATGGAGAACGAACCGAGGATAGAGGAGCCCCACAGCGGAATAGTGGCGATGAGAAGGGAGAGGGAAGTGCTCAACCTTACCTCCTCCAAAAGCGAGGAGGCGAGGAAGGTCATGCTCGATGTGGTGAGGGACGGTTTCAGGAGGGACTACTTGAGGCTGATGTCCATCGGCGTGACTGTTCCGAGGAGAATAGATTGGAAGGCCGTCGAATTGGCGTACGAGCTTCAGCCGGAAAGGTTCGAAGATCTGCTCCTCGTTAGGGGCATGGGAAAGGGAACCATAAGAGCATTGGCTCTGATAGCCGATCTAATATACAACGCAAGCTACGACAGGCAGGATCCCGCGAAATATTGCTTCGCGCTGGGTGGGAAAGACGGTGTTCCGTTCCCCGTTAGAAGGGACGTTTACGACGAGGTCATATCGTTCATGAGGTCGGTCATAGAACAGTCCCGACTCGGAGATTTCGAAAAGAGAAAGCTTTTGAAGAAGCTCAGCGAACGTGTTCGGGGGCGAGCCTCGTTAGGATCTGATAGTCGGTTATGACGCCTATGGGTTCTCCTCCGTCCGTAACCACCACGAGCCTAACCCCCTCGTCCCTCATGATCTTCAGAACCTCCCTGATCTTGGTGTCCTTCTCGACCGTAATGACCTTCTCGTCCATGTGCTTCCTGACCTCCTCCTCGGCCTTTCCGTTGATGAAAGCCTTTACGGCGTTTGCGAGGGAGAAAATCCCTATGAACTTTCCGTTTTCGTTGACGGGGGCTCTGTGAATATTATGCTCCACGAGAACCTTGGACGCCTCCTTTACCGTGCTGTCCGCGTTAACGGTTATTATGGGGGAAGACATGTGCTCCTCGACGCGATCTTTGGGAAGCGCGAAAATCTTCTGGATGTCTATTACTATCACGTTCTCCGTGTCGTCTCTGCCCGTGACCCTGCCGTAAACCATCATCTCGTTAACGGGCGTTGGGCCTATTATCACCTCGTCCCCGGGCATTATCCTCCTTATGTTCCCTATCACCCTCACCCTCGCTTGGCAGACTTCCGGATGGGAAAGCGAAGGAAAGTTCATCTCCTCCGCACTTAGATCCTCCATTAGAACTCCGTTAACTATCACTGGAACCTTTACCGCCTCGTCCGGCTTCGTTATGGCCAGAAGTTCGTAAGCCTTTGCAGTTGGCCTGTAACCCCCCTTCGGCCCCGGAGCTCCCTCCACGAGACCCAGTGCCCTCAGAGCCTGCATTTGATTTCTCACCGTTCCGGGATTTCTGTTTATCAATTCGGAAATTTCCTCTCCTTTAACCGGAGCTCCGCCCTTCTTTTTGTATAGCGTTATCAGAGCGTAGAGTATGTCTTTCTGGATGGGCGTTAGTTCTAACTCCATCAAAACACCTCTCGATGAGGAATTATAAATATTTTTCTTGAGAGATCGGCGTAAGGATTTTTAAGTTCCCGATAACCAAGCGTAAGGATGTTCGAGGCTAAGAAGTTGCCGACCGTGCTGACGGCGGAAGAATTGCTCGATAAAGCTTTCGGAAGGGCTTCGAAGGTAACGGGTAGGGGAAAGAGGGAGAAGACTATAAACAAACTCTCGACCGTTTCGAACGTTTTGAGGGATCACTTCAACAAGGTAATTAAGGGTCATCCCAACTACGACGACCTACCCGATTTCTACAGGGAGATGATAGACGTTCTCGTGGGAGTTAGGAGGATTAAGAAGGCTCTTGCAGCCTTGAATTGGGCCAACGAGATGACCCAGAGGATAATAACGAAGGGTATAAGGGAAATCAAGGCCGGAAGAAATCCCGAACGGGTTTTGAAGGCCACTTACGGAAGGATCGCATCGATAGTCGAGCAAATAGATCAGGAGCTCAGGTTTCTGAACGAGCTGAAGGTTAGGTTGAGGGAGATACCGTCGCTAACTAACGACCCAACGCTCGTAGTCGCGGGTTTTCCGAACGTGGGTAAGTCGAGCTTCGTCGCGAGGATATCGACGGTTAAGCCGGAGGTGGCGAGCTATCCCTTCACGACGAAGAGGATATACGTGGGATACACGGAGTTGGATGGCGTCAAGATTCAGGTTATAGACACCCCCGGCCTGCTCGACAGACCTATCCACAGAAGAAACGAGATCGAGAGAAGGGCTGTTCTGTGCTTGAAGCACCTTGCGAACTGTATTCTTTTCATAATCGATCCAACCGAAACCTGCGGATTTCCGATAGAAAGCCAACTGGCTTTGCTTGAAGAGATCGAAGATTCTTTCGACGTTCCGATAGTCAAAGCCTACAGCAAGGCGGACTTGCACGATAGAAGGGATCTGCCGGCGTTTTCGAGCGTCACGGGGGAGGGTATCGAAGAGGTTATGAAAATAATAAAGGAAAAAATGGGGATCAGTAGTAGGCGGTAGAGCTCGTAACCGACGAGTTCTCGTCGTATATCCAGCCGTCCTTTACGACTTTATCGACAACGAACGTGAATTCCGCCCCCGGATACGCCCTGATCCACGGGGTGTAGAATGTCGCGACCCCGTTCGTGTCGGTGTAAGACGTCACGTTCCCTATCACGATTCCCTCCCAATGCCCGTAAACCTCAGCAGAATCGACGGGGTTTCCAGAAAGATCGACGACCTTAACCGTAGCCACCGCGTAGCACCATCTCCACCTTCCGAAGATGGTTACGTCCACGGACTGCACCTTCATAACGTTTACCGCCTTGAACGTCGTGTTCGTTACGATTTCAGAGGGGGTTCCCTCGTTTCCAGCCCTATCTATCGCGGTAACGTAATAGCTGTAAGTGGTGTTCGGTTGCAGGTTTTTGTCCGCGTAAGCGGTGGTGTTCACGGTCGCAATAGCTACGAAAGTTCCGTTCGTGCTTCTGTAGACCCTATACTTCACCGCATCGCTAACCGGATTCCAGCTAAGATCGATTTCGAACGGCGAGACCGTTACGGCCTTCAATCCTGTGACTTTGGCTGGTGGTGTCGTATCCACAACGAAGCTCCAAGTTGCGCTGGCATTTTCGTAACCGTTCCAAGCTTCGACTTTAACGGTGTAGTTTCCGTCGGGCAGATTTGCGGTGTAGGAGATCGTCGATCCGTCGAAGGTTGCGTTGACTACGACCCCGTTCAAAAGCATCCTCGCCCCGTCGGCGTTGACGACTTCAGCCGAAATCGTTACGGTGGAGTGGTTCAGATACGCTCCGTTCGGTGGACTTATCGGATTTACGATCACCTCAGACGTCCTATTCAGAACGTATTCCACCGCCCTCGTCGCGTTGACCAAACCGTAACCGTACCCGGGATCCTTGCCCGGCAAGCCTAAATCGTCTGCGGTTTGATCCAGAATCGTTCTGATTTCCGTGTTGTTCAGACCGAACTGCTTAAGCAACGCAACTACTCCACTGACGTGGGGACAGGCCATGGACGTTCCGCTTAGGATCCCGTAGTTCGTGCCGAGGGGTGAACCGTACGTAGGCAAGGTCGAATTGATATCGACGCCCGGAGCGACGAGCTCAACGAAATCTCCCGTGTTGCTGAAGGATGCCAACTTATTTGAGCTGTCCACGGCACCAACCGCTATGACCGAATCGTACGCTGCGGGGTAAGAGTACTCCGTCGTGTTTACGTTTCCGTCACCCTCGTTTCCGGCCGCTGCAACTAAAACTATCCCAGCCTTGTACGCTGCGTCGCACGCCAGCTTTAGAGATAGAGAATCGTAGGAGGATCCCCAGCTCATGGATATCACGTCCATGTGGTGTTGAATCGCCCACTCTATTCCGGCAATACAGTCTGAAAGTAGGCCAGATCCAGAGGAGTCCAAGACCTTGACCGCGTAGAGGTTGACCTTCGGAGCGACGCCGACGAGTCCGTAATCGTTTAGGGTTGCTGCTATTATTCCCGCACAATGGGTGCCGTGTCCGTTATCGTCGAGCGGATCCGTGTCGTTGTTAACGAAATCGTATCCTCCCTTGTAGAGAGGAGCCAAGTCCGGGTGGGTGTAGTCTATTCCCGTGTCTATCACGCAGACGTTTACGCCAACGCCCATCGTGTAATTCCAAACGGAGTCGGCCTTCACATCCCGAACGTTCCAAGGAACGATGTCGGTGTAGTTGGCGAACCCGTAAGCGTGAACCCTTACGTTCGGTTCCACAGCCAGAACTCCCCTCAACCTCCTGACCTTTTCAACTGCATTCTTCGGAAGATCAACGACCATCGCGTTTATTATGTGAAACTCCCTCTTTATCTTGCCGTTACAACGCTTTATGGCGATCTTGTCCTGCATGCACGGTTTGTGTTTGTATAAAACGATATACTCATTCGCCAACGCGGTTCCTTGAATTAGAACGAACAATAAAATTAACAAAATCGTTTTCCTCATGAATTTCGATTGATCGTTTCAAAAATATATGCGTTTCGAAAATCTAAAAAAATTCGACCCTTATCTTGCTGTATGAGCAAGGTCGTTCTTTCGTATTCGGGCGGTTTGGACACCACCGTCTGCATTCCTCTGCTCAAGGAAAAATACGGTTTTGATGAAGTCGTAACCGTCACGGTGGACATAGGTCAGCCCGAAGATGAGATAAAGAAGGCGGAGGAGAGGGGAAAGAGGTATGCGGATAAGCATTACACCGTAGACGCTAAGAAGGAATACGTGAACGCCCTATTTCAACTGATAAAGGCGAACGGGTGTTACGAAGGTTATGTTTTGGGAACAGCTTTGGCGAGGCCGATAATAGCGGAGAAGGTTGTGGAAGTTGCTAAGAAGGAAAAAGCGGATGCGATAGCGCATGGATGCACCGGCAAAGGTAACGATCAACTGAGATTTGAGAACGTGTTCTACCAGCACGGATTCAAGGTTATAGCTCCGATGAGAGAGCTCAATCTGACGAGGGAGTGGGAAATCGAATACGCCCAGAAGCACGGCATAGACGTTCCGGCGACGAAGGAAAAGCCCTACAGCATCGACGAGAATCTGTGGAGCAGGAGCGTGGAGGGGGGAAATTTGGAGGATCCGACGTTCATTCCT
>CAZQJR010000046.1:0-1747 GCA_964592825.1 uncultured archaeon
TCCTTCGCCTCCACAGCTAACCTCTGCAACTGTTTCACCCTCGGAATGTCCGTAACGTTGGCCAAAACGACTAAAGCTGCGACGTATTTCGTTCTTCTCGTCGGATAATCGCCCGCTCTGACCTCAACCCCCGCTATCTGCTCTTCGAGCCAAAGCTTCGCCTTCTCAAGCCCCTTTCTGTCCAAGTGCTCGGGCGGTCCGGCGACGAGGATCAGAGCCCTTTCGGCGCTCCTTATGTTACACGGGATGGTCAGCCTGCCCAGAGCGGCTCTTCTAACGAGAGACGCTATTTTTGTGGCCTTATCATCCTCCATCAGATTCGGTTCCCTCTCCTCCTTCTTCTTAAAGAACGGTAATTTTATCTTTGCAGTGGTCGGCTTCTTCGTCTCCGCCAAGCTCGTTGCGTAACCTATTGCAGATATCCCCCCACCCCTAAGCGTGTTTATTACTTCCGCGCTGTCTATGACCATCTCTCCGATCATTCCCTCTTCAACGGGTTCTCCCGCCCTTGCGAGGATTGCGAGCCTCTTGACGATCTCTTCGTTTATCTTCGCGAAGCTCTCTTTCAAACTAAGTCCCTCGAACTTCCACGCTCCGTTGTCCACGAGGATTAGGTTGTCCACGTATTTGAGTAGGGAAACCATGCTCCTCGCGGCGTTCAGGGAGTACAGCTTACCCTCCTCCGGAGCGGGCAGTATTCCCACCACGTAAACGGGCTCCGAGTACATCTCCGAAAGGTACTTGGCGAGAACGGGAGCGCCCCCGCTACCCGTCCCTCCACCCAAACCCGCTATAATTAAGAACGCATCTATTTCGTGCGTTCCCCTTTCATCTATGGCGCTCAGGATCGTTTCGATCTCATCCTGAGCTATCTTCGCTCCGAGCTTGTTGTCCGTTCCCACTCCGTGCCCTTTGACGATCGTTTGACCTATCAGAATCCTGTCCTTCATAGGCACGTGCTTCAGACCCATTAGATCCGTCCTCGCCGTGTTTACAGCCAAGGTCTTGATAGTGATCCCGGAGCCCCTCCTCTTCTCGTTTTCGAGGAATAAGTCGAGGATCTTTCCTCCGCATTGTCCGAAACCGATCACGAAGAACTTCATGGTTTCACCGTCACATAGCGTTTGGACGATTTTAATTTAAGCCTTTCTGTGCGGTGGGTTTATTTGCAGTACTGAGGAATCGGGAATCATGATGGTCGAAGATTACGGCTTCGGGAGGATAGTGATAGGAGGCAAGACCTACACGAGGGACGTGATAGTGGGAAGAGATTGGATAAGACCCGACTGGTGGAGAAAGGAGGGGCACGCCGTTCATTTGGAGGACATCCGGGAGATATTGGAGAGGAATCCGGAGGTCGTGGTTTTCGGGACGGGGGCTTATGGTGTCATGAAGGTGAGGGATGAGGTGATTGAGGAGTTGAAGAGGAGGGGGATAGAGGTCGTATGCGAGCCTACGGCGAAGGCCGTTGAGATCTACAACGAACTTCTGAAGAAGGGTAAGAACGTCGTTCTCGCAGCCCACCTCACGTGCTAAAGTTGCATCTCCCTCATTCTGCTGTACTCTATCTCCGCGAGTATTATCTCGAGCAACTCCCTCTCCTCCGGCACGACATCCATGAGCCTTAGGAGTAGGGATCTGACGAGGGAGAGATCCTTCCTGCATCTGTCGAGAAGCGGTATCAGGTAAGGGATCCTGAACTCCCCGTTTGAGTAGTGCACCTTCCTTAACTCTTCGTCGCTAACGA
>CAZQJR010000047.1:0-2587 GCA_964592825.1 uncultured archaeon
TTGAATGTCGAGAGGCTTGCTCGGCGGTTTGAAGCCTCCCAAGTAACCCATAACTATCGCCGCGATGACGATAGTTGCCGCGACCATCAGTATAACGCCGATAACCGGAGACACTGCCTTCCTACTCTTCCAAAAACACCCTGCCACCCTCACGATTAACCGTTTGGTAGAGAAAACTTATAAGTTTTTTCGTTTTTATCATCATCATATAAATTCGATTTTCCAACTGTCATTCGAACCTAATTTTTCACTTAAAGAATCTATCTAAAAGCTTTTTCTTATCCATCAACGCTCCCATCCCTTCCCTGAGCATCCTCTCCGCCATCTCCCTCGAAAGCTTTAAGGTTCCTACGAGTAAGTCAGTGGCCTTCTCGTATCCTATCTCTTTTAGAGCCTTTACCGCCTCAAGCCTAACGTCCAGACTTTCGTCCTCCTTAACGACCTTGATCAACGGTTCGGTCGCCTTAGAATCCCTTATTTTCCCCAGAGCCCTAACCGCCTCAACCCTAACCCCAACATCAGCATCTCCAAGCGCTTCGATCAAAGCATCCACCGCCTCCTTAGCTCCGAGCTCCCCCAAAGCCTTTGCAGATTTCCTCCTGATCGATACGTCCTTATGCCTTAAGGCCTTGATCAAACCGTTTACATCACCCCTCTCCTTCATCTTATCCACGTTCGGCTTGAAGAACATGATATACGGTTAGTTCCCAATCCAGATAAGCTTTGTCGTTAAAGGTTTTAATCTATCCTACCGAACATAGATCGTGAAGCTCGTCGCCGTATCCGTTTACGGCCTCGACAAACCGGGAATAATCCACGGCATTTCGGAGGTCTTAGCGGAGAACGACGTGAACATCGTGGACATAGAGCAGAACGTCCTTCAGGGCATATTCGTCATGTTCATAATAGGGGACGTGGAGAGGTGCAAAGTTTCGATAGACGAACTCAGGAGACGGCTTGAGGAAAGAGGAAAGGAGTTGGGCGTTCACGTTCACCTAACCCCCTTCGTCAGACCGGAAAGAAAGGAAAAGAATCTCTACGTGATAACCGTGCTGGGCAAGGACAGGGTGGGGATAGTTAGGGACATAACGAAGATCCTGCTCGAACACGGAGTAAACGTCGAAAGAACGTCGCTCACGGCGAGGGACAAGCTGATATCAATCGAGTTCGTCGTGGACATAGGGAACGCGGATCCCGAGGAGATAAAGAAACGGCTGAAGGAGGAGGTCGAAAGCTACGGCTTGGACGTGGTCATCCAACCGTACTCCATATTCAAGAGGGAGAAGAGGCTGATAGTCTTCGACATGGACTCGACGATCGTCGATGCGGAGATAATAGACGAGCTCGCGAAGGCGGCGGGGGTCGAGGAGGAGGTAAGGGAGATAACGAGGAAGGCCATGGAGGGGAAGTTGGACTACAAACGGGCGCTGTTGGAGAGGGTCAAGCTCCTCAAGGGGTTGCCCGTAGAAGTTCTCGAGAAAATATACAATCAGATAGAGCTTACGGAGGGTGCGAAGGAGCTTATTCAGGCTTTGAAGAGATCGGGATACAAGGTAGCCCTCGTCAGCGGAGGGTTCACGTATTTCACGGAGAAGCTGAAGAAGGAGTTGGGACTCGATTACGCTTTCGGAAACGAGCTCGAGATTAAGGACGGGAAGCTTACAGGTAGGATTAAGGGAAGGATAATAGACGCCGAGGAGAAGGCGAGGATAATAGAGGAGCTCGCAAGGAGGGAGGGAATAAGCAAGGAGAACGTGGTGGCCGTCGGGGACGGTGCTAACGACAGGATAATGATAGAGAACGCGGGATTGGGAATAGCCTTCAACGCCAAAAAGGCTCTGAAGGAGGTCGCGGACGGGACGCTTTCCAAGGAGAACTTGATAGGACTGGCGAGCATCCTGAAACTGCCTGAAGAGTTCAAGAAGAGGGTTTGAAATGTTCGAGATAGATGAGATTCGGAGAAGGAGGAAGAAGCTCGGTTTAACTCAGAGAGAGTTGGCGGAGCTTGTGGGTGTTAGCCAACCGTTGATAGCGAGGATAGAGTCGGGGAGCATAGATCCCAAACTGTCGCTCGTGAAGAGGATATTCGAAGTTTTGGATGAGTTGGAAGGGAAGAAGATTACGGCGAAGGACGTGATGAATTCTCCGGTTATCTACGTGAGCCCAAAAACTCCAATAAGGGACGTGGTCAGGCTGATGACCGAACACGGTATATCCCAGCTTCCGGTTATGGAGGGTGGTAAGGTCGTGGGGTCGGTGACCGAGGGGTCTATAGTTCGGGCGTTGGTTTCCAAGGAGAACGTTAGGAAGGTCGAAGACTGTTTGGACGAGAGATTCCCGGAGGTCAATCCGAACGAGAGTGTTGAGGTTTTATCCAAGCTTTTGTTGAACAATCCCGCGGTTCTCGTCGTCGATGGGGGTAAGGTTATCGGAATAGTGACAAAGCAGGATGTATTGAAGATTCTCAGATGAGGTCTTCGAGCGTGAGCAATGGTAGCAGGTTCGGTATCTTCGCTCCCCTGTCCACGACTGTCAGTATCGCCACCACCTCTCCTCCCCTCTCCCTCACCCTCTCAACGACCGACAT
>CAZQJR010000048.1:0-13205 GCA_964592825.1 uncultured archaeon
ATGTCCGCCCGTCATGGAAGCTATGAGGAGAGGAGCCGAGAGTTTTTTGCCCAAGAACTCGACGCCGGTATCTATCTCCTCAAAATCCAAGTCGGGAATTGCCTTGTGGATGAGCATAACGTCCTCCAGCCCGGTGTACTCGGATTCGACCTCCTCCTCCAAGCATATCCTTATGTGGTCGAGCTTTCTCTTCGACGTGCTCAAGCTATCAACCCCTAACGAGAGTTCCAACTTCCTCCCCCTTCAAAAATCTATCCAAATCCTTCGCGTGAAATATCCTCGCCTCAACGCCTGCATCGAGAATGCATCTTACCTTGCCCGCCATCCCTCCCGTAACGTCCGCCTTACCCCCCTCAAGCGCGTCGAACTCTTCCCTGCTCAACTCTCTCACGACCTTCCCCCCTACGATCACGCCCTCCACGTCCGTCGCGAATCCCAACGCCTTCGGTTTCAGAACCTTCGCGAGCTCCACGGCTATTTTGTCTCCCGATAGGACTTTGAAAGTCCTTTCGGCGACATCGTAAACCATGTCCCCGTGGATTACGGGGATCAAGCCCTCTTCCGCGAGGGATCCTATCAGCTCGGAGTCGAACCTCAGCCTTCCGCCTTCCATCCTGAAAGCGGTCAGTGGATGGAGGGGAACGGGTCTTAGCCCGAACTTGTGGAGGTATCCGCAGAACATGACGTTTAGGCTAACGCACGATAGGTGCGTCGCGACCACTCCGTCCACGTTCTTCTTCTCATTCAATTCGTACTTTAAAACGTGCGGATGCCCGAAGGATCCGACTCCGTGGACAAGGATCAGTTCGTCTTCGAGGTTTTCGGCCAAAGTTTTGGCCACCCTTTCGAGTTCGTCGAACTTGGCCTGATTCACCGCGCCAACGCTCTTGTCGGTTATAACCGCCCCCCCTATCTTGACTATCAGCATCGGCGGAGGTTTGGCAAACGTTTATAATAAACTTCTTCGGAATCATGACATGGAATGGCAAACGCTTAAGGGGGAGGGGGAGAGGTTCTTCGAGTTGCTGAAGGGAGACGTGCTGTTTCTGTTCGTAATAGGCAACACGAAAACGGCAGAAGTCAAGGGGATCACGGTGGCCGGAGCCAATCCGGAGTTGATAAAGTTCACTCCCCCCGCGGACGTGGAGTTGCTGCACTACGGGGAGTGCAGAGTTATCCCGTTCCCTCCCGCCACACCCGACGGCAAGCCCACGCCGGCTATAATCACCTACACCGCCCTCAGGCTGACTGACGTGCCGTTTTTGGTCGTGGACGCGGGGCTCATGGTAAAGCCAAAAACGCCCTTCGTAACCATAAACGCTCCCGTCGGGGAGAACATAGCCGAAAGGGACGCTATGGATTTGGACAGGGTCGAGGAGTCATTCGAGATGGCGGTGGAATTCGGAAAGAGGATATCCAAGAGCTTCGACGTTCTTATGATTGGGGAGAGCATCCCCGCGGGAACTACGACCGCTCTCGCAGTTTTGAGGGCGTTCGGGATAGATGGGATGGTCTCTTCGAGCATGCCGGAAAATCCGATAGATATCAAGCTGAGGGTCGTTGAGAGGGCGTTGAAAAGGATAAGGGGGGACGAGACTCCCCTCGAAATAGTGGCGAAGGTAGGAGATCCGGTAATGGTGGGCGTTTGCGGGATAGCCGTGGGATCGAGGAGACCGGTCGTTCTTGCGGGCGGATCGCAGATGGTGGCGATGGCTCACGTGATCGACAGGATAGGGAGAAAGGACACGGCCATAGCCACAACCGTATACGTTGCGAACGACAGCGATTCCTTAAAGTACGCACCTTGTCCCGTTCTGGTTGCCGATCCGGGTCTGGATAAGTCGAAAAAGCCCGGTTTGAGGGCATACGCGGAGGGATTCGTTAAGGAGGGAGTGGGGGCGGGAGGAGCAACCCTGCTGGCGTACGCGAGGGGTTTCAAGAAGGAGGAGTTTCTGAAGGAGATAGAGAGGAGCTACGAAACGGTTATAGAGAGCAAGCTCTGAACACTTTCGAATATCTCCAAAATCCTCTTCGCAACCTTGTCCTTTCTGTTTTCGTTTACGAACCTCTCAGCGGCCTTCAAAACGTTCTTCCTGAACTCCCCGTCCTCTATTATCCTCACGAGCTTGGCCTTAAGGTCGTTCAAATCTTCGTATATCACCGCCGGCTTGAAACCGTCGTATTCGGGCAGGGTTTCGAAGTGCCTCGTGTTCGGAACCACCGTCGGAACCATCGCCCCCAAACACTGACAGAGCGTTGAGGAGACGACTACGTTGTTCGTCCTACCCTTCGGGATCAGATGGATGTCCGATCCGTGCAGAGCTTCGTACACTTCCTCGTTACTAAGCCTTCTCCTCTCCTGCCTCAGCCAAGGTTTGTCGAACGGCAGAGGTCCGTCGGATCTCACCACCCTGTAAACGACATCGTATCTCTTAGAAAGCCAATCCACCGCTCTCACGTAGTCCAAATATTCCCCCACGGGCTGTCTTCCGAAGCTGAACAGAACTATACCATCCTCCCCAAACCTCCTGTTCCCCCTAACGACCGGATTGCGGGGATAGGGAACGACGTACGCGTCGTGAGATAACATCTCTACGTACCTGCGATCGAAAACTATCACTGCGTCGAACGAGTTCAGGCTCGAATAACCTACGTCCTCCCTCCTGCCTTCGTGTATCACCGCGAAAACCTTCGTCCCCTTCTCCCTGAGCTTCCAGACCATCTTCTCGACGTGGGGATAGGGGAGGCACTGGTAGGACTCCACTATGAACAGGTCGAAGTCGTGGGAGAGAACGGCGTCGAAATCTATTCCCCCTCTTCCCCCGCTCGGATCGACCTCGTCGTAGCATCTCACTACGAAGTCCTCGTCCTCCCCCAAGATCCTATGATGCCACCACCTGTTCGCCGACTCGATGCGGGGGGCGAACACCGTAACGTCGTGCCCCATCCTAAGGAACTCCCCTACGATCATCTCGGCGTGCATCGAAACTCCGCAAGTCGCCTTCCACCTCGAAAGCACGCCGATCTCGTACATGTTTTAACATTATACCTCTCTGAAGATAAACCTTTTCTCGAAATATCGAACGAAATATCTCTATTTCGCCCCAAAACGGCTTTGAGAAACGGCAATTCGATCGGACGTCGGCGAAATTTATATATTCCCATGACCAGACCTCGTTTAGAATGACCACGATACAGTTCCTCGGAGGTTGCAGGGAAGTAGGAAGGTCTGCGATAATGGTAGACGGCATCATGCTCGACTACGGGCTTAAGCCGAGCGATCCACCGGAGTTTCCACTCAACGGACTAATGCCCCGAGCCCTGATAATATCCCACGGCCACCTCGACCACGTGGGCGTTGCACCGAACCTGATGGACTACGATCCGAAGGTGTTCATGACCCCGCCGACGCTCGAGTTGTCCGTTCTCCTGCTAAAGGACTCGATGAACCTCATGCACAACCCGCCCTACACCAAAAGACAATTCAGGCAGTTCGAGAGCAATACTGAAGAGGTGGATTACGAGGAACCCTTCTACGTGAACGGGTGGGAGATAACGTTCTTCAACGCCGGTCACATTCCCGGGAGCGCGAGCGTTCACATGCTCAAGGACGTCGGCATACTCTACACCGGCGACGTTAAGCTCGAAGAAACGAGGTTGCTTGAACCCGCTTACACCGATTATCCGGAGACAGACATACTGATAGTTGAGAGCACTTACTTCGGAATAGAGCATCCCGACAGAAAGGAGCTCGAAAGGGCTTTCGTCGAGTCGATTCTCGAAACCTTGGACAACAAGGGGCACGTGATAATTCCTGCTTTTGCGGTGGGAAGGACTCAGGAGGTTCTGATGATACTCGAAAGGTACGGCATAACTCCATACGTCGATGGAATGGGAAGGGAGGTTGCGAGCATTTTGGAGAGGTATCCCGACTACATAAAGAGCGCCAAGGCGTTGAGGAGGGCTATAAGGAACGCAATTCCCGTGGAGAAGGGTAAGAGGGAAGATCTGCTCAGAGAACCTTGCGTGATCGTCACCACCGCAGGAATGCTGAACGGTGGCCCGGCGTTATTTTACATCTCGAGGCTCTACAACGACGAGAAGTCTAAGATCCTGCTTACGGGGTATCAGGTGGAGGGAACGAACGGTAGGATGGCTCTCGACGAAGGAATTATCAACTTGGGCAACAGGGTTGTCAGGCTGAGGATGGGCGTCGAACAGTACGACTTCTCTGCCCATGCAGATGACAAACAGCTCAAGGAGCTCGTGAGGAAGGTCGTGGACAGGGGGGCGGAGATAGTCTTCACGGTTCACGGCGAGGATACGGAGGCGTTTGCGAATTGGATCAAGGAAGAACTCGGCGTGGAAGCTTACGCTCCAAAGAACGGAGACGTTTACGTTATCTGATCGCCTTCGCTATCTCCTCCGCAACGCTTATCACGCTTACGGCCTTCTCTATTGTATCCGTCGCCACCACTCTCCTTACTCCGGCGGAGTAAAGTCTGTTCAAGGCGTTTCCGGCTAAGACCGCGTGAACGCAAGCGCACTCCACGCTCTTCGCTCCGGACTTCAGCAACATCTTCGTCGCTTCGACCATCGTTCCGCCCGTAGATATGATGTCGTCGACTATTACGACGTTCTTTCCTTTAACGTCCAAGCTCTTCGGCTTGATCTCCACCTTCTCTGCATCCAGCCTGACCTTCTCCAAGTAGTCGAACTCGCATCCCGCATGCTCGGCGCAAACCTTCACCCTCTCGTAGGAGCCCAAATCCGGTGATATCATGACCACATCCTCGCCTGAGTAATACCGGCCAATGACGGGCATCGCGTCGACTTCGGTCAGCTTTTTGAAGTGGCTCGCAGCCTCTCTGCTGTGTATGTTCACCGTGATAACCTCGTTTGCGTAGCTCTCTATCAGCCTCGCTATCGCCCTAATGCTTATCGCCTCCCCCTCGTTGAACTTCCTGTCCTGCCTCGCGTAACCCATGTACGGAACGACTGCGGTAATCTCAGCGTCTTCGAGAGCGTCGAGGATGAGCATCAAAGTCACGAGGTCGTCGTTAGAAGTCAAGCTCTGGACGATTACGGCCTCTTCGTCCACGTCCTCAATCCTGACGTAGATCTCTCCGTCCGGAAACCTCTTGTACGTCACGTTCGCCACGGGAACTCCCAGAGCTTCCGCGATCCTCTTGGCGAGGATGGGAGAAGAGGGGCCAGCAACGACCTTCATGCTCTTCGCTCGCCGTTGGGAGATATAAGTCCTTCTATTTCGCTGCAGAAACGATCTTTATGACGTCGTTGTGCTTCAGCTCGTAGTCTTCGCTTATCCTCATCTTCCTCTTCGCATCTACCGCGTAGATGAATTTCTCCCCTATTTCGGTGTGGATCATGTACGCCAGATCCCTTGCAGTCGTCCCCTTCTTCACGAGCATAGCATCCGGCAGAACGTTGCCCTTCGTATCTGTGAACTTGTTCTCGTCCTCAACCGGATAAACAACTATGTAACCGAGGACGTCGAAGACTATCGTGTTTATGGCCTTCTGAACACCCGTCCCACCGAACCTCTTCATGAATGCCCTTATCATCTCCAAAGCCCTCTTCTGCTTCTCATTTAACGGTTTCAGGATCTCGAAGTCCTCGTCGCCGGGCAGATATTTGATGTATCCGTTCTTCGCGGCCATCCTGAGAGTTAGCTCGAAGATCGCTGATGTCGGGATCACCATCTCGTCCAAGCTCATCAACCTCTTCAGCAACTCCTCCGGCGCCTTATCAGCCTTGTTAGCTGCTATAACCATCTTCATCCTCCTCTTCCTAAGTTCCACAGCGAACTTCAGCAGGTCTTCATCTCCAAACTCGTGGACGTTCTTTCCGACCTCTCTTAAAGCCTCCCTTACGTGCCATTCCTTGAATCCCAATCCCGCCAACTGCTCTGCAATGAACCTGACCGGATCCCTCTTCTCCAAGTGGATCCTTCTCGCTATCCTGTCCCAATTTCTCTTTAGAATCCCGAACAGCCACATGTCCAACTCTCTATACAGGAATTCGACGTCCTCAACCGGATCGTGCTCCCCCACTCCAACTTCGTTTCCCTCAGCGTCCGTAGAGCCGGAAGCATCGACTACATGGATTATCGCCTCAGCCTGCCTGAGGTTGTCGAGGAATTCGTTTCCCAAACCCCTCCCCTTGTGAGCTTCGGGCACCAACCCCGCAACATCTATCAGCTTGATCGGAATGAATCGCCAACCATCGATGCACCGCCCGCATTCCACTCCAAGCTCTCTGCATACGCATTTGACTCTGACGTGAGCCACGCCAACGTTCGGCTCTATCGTCGTGAAAGGGTAGTTCGCTATCGCAACATCCACGAGCGTCGCGGCCTTGAAGAAGGTCGATTTTCCCGCGTTCGGCTTTCCAGCCAATCCAATCTCAATCAATCAAACCCCTCCTCTCGTAATCTCCCCTCTTCCTCGTTCCGAAGAGGTAGCTGAGTTGCCTTATGTTCTTCCTCAGGAAGTTCGCGTATTCCTTCGTTATCTCACCCTTCCTCTCGAAGAACTCTATGACCTCCAAAGCTTCCTCCTCGTTCCGGCAGATTTCGAGGTGATCGAGCACCGTCGGAAGTCTCGAACCTTGGAGCTCGTGGAATAGGTTGGGGAACATCTTCCTAAACCTCTCGACATCCCATTCTATCATCGTCAACACCTTAAGTTGGTTCGTCGGAGCATTTAATATGTCTAATGATTTGACCCCCGTCCACCTCTACATCCTCCTCCACCTCAAGAGGGCGAAGGTGGATTACGCTAAGATGATGGCCAAGATGAGTCACGTCGACCTCGACATCGTAAACTCGTGCATAGAGGATCTGACCAAAGCGGGGCTTATCGAGAGGGATTCAGGCTCCGCAATAAAGAGAAGCAAGGCGAAGTTCAAGAAGGCGTTCGAGGTTAGGAAGCACCACACATACTACAGGCTATCGAGGAAGGGGGAGCAGTTCGTCCGCAAGATAGATAGAAGATGGCTCAGGGAGTACTTCGATTCCACGATCGGAGAGGGAGCATTCGACGTCGTTACGCTAATGGCTGAGGGAAAGAATTTCGAGGAAGCTTGCAAGAGCGTCGGATTCGATGGAGCGGAGGATTTCAGACTTTTCAAACTCGTTACGCCTAAGGGAAGGATGACGAGGTTGCTCGAACTTATTCTGGCATTTGCGGGAATTTAGCAAACTATATCTTTCAGGTTTTCCATCCATCGACATGGAATACGACGTGGCAATAATCGGTGCCGGTCCCGCCGGCCTTACGGCGGCGATATATTCCGCAAGATACGGGCTGAAGACCGTAGTCTTCGAGGATCCCTCCCGGATCTCCCAGCTTGCGATAGCGCCTTTCGTCGAGAACTTTCCCGGATACGAGGGGACGGGACTCGATCTTCTCGGCAAGATGAAGGATCAGGCGATAAAATTCGGAGCGGAGCACAGGGTGGAGAGGGTCGAGGATGTTGGAAGGGAAGGAGAATCGTTCGTAATAAAAACCGACTCTGGGGAGTACAGGGCGAGAACGATAATAATAGCGACCGGCGGTAAACACAGGGAGCTCGGAGTTGAGGGGGAGAAGGAGTTCGTTGGAAGGGGTGTTAGCTACTGCGCCGTTTGCGACGGATTCTTCTTCAAGGGCAAGAAGGTGGCTGTGGTGGGTGGAGGAAACACGGCCCTCGCGGATGCGATATACCTCAAGGACTTGGGTTGCGACGTCGTCGTTATACACAGGAGGGACTCGTTCAGGGCGGACGAAGCTCTTCAGAAGAAGTTGTTCGAGAAGGGCGTTGAGGTCATCTGGAATTCCGTCGTGGAGAGGATAGAGGGAAGCACGAAGGTGGAGAGGATAGTGATCAGGAACACGAAAACGGGGGAGGTAAAGGAGATCGACGTGGATGGTGTGTTCATAGCGGTGGGAATACAGCCACAAACGGAGATAGCATCCAAGCTCGGTGTCGAGATGGACTCTTACGGATACATCAAGGTGGACAAGAGACAGAGAACGAACGTTGAAGGGGTTTTCGCCGCGGGAGATTGCTGCAACAATCCCCTAAAGCAGGCGATAACCGCGTGCGGGGACGGGGCGGTTGCTGCGAACTCCGCCTACGAATACCTGCATGAGGGTGGTGGTGGTAGGTCACAACGTTAGGAACATAGCCGAATCCGCGAGAAAGGCGGGATGGGAAGTTATCGCCGTAACCAAATACCTCGACGCCGATTTGAAGCTATACGCGAGGGCTGTTGGGCTTGGGGATTATAAAGATCTCGCGAAAAGGGTCGATTCAATTGCGGAAAGCTCGAACGCGGTAGTTGTGCTCGGCTCGGGGTGCGAGGATCTCCCCGTAAAATCCACCGTTCTGGGCACGGATCCGAAGGTTGCGAGGAGAATTGTGGACAAGCTGAAATTCTACAGAACCCTCGAAAAGGCCGGGATTCCCTTCCCCGAGCTCAGGAAAGATCCGCCGTGCGTAATCAAACCGAGGAGGGGTGGAGGGGGGCTGGGGGTGGAGATTTTGAGGGAGGGAAAGTTGCCGAAGGGATACTTAGCTCAGAGGTTCGTGAGGGGTATCCCGTGCTCGGTTTCGCTGATGGCGAGCGAAAGATACGTAAAGCCCATAGCGGTGAACGAGATGCTCGTCGGATGGAGGGAGATGAACGCCGGAGGGTTCATTTACTGCGGAAACTTAACTCCGTTCGAAGCGAGGAAGGATCTAATTGACATCGCTTCGGACGTCGTTGAACTCTTCGACGTCGTTGGATCGGTGGGCGTGGACTTCGTTCTTGCGGAAAGGCCTTACGTCCTCGAAATGAATCCGAGGTTTCAGGGATCCCTCGATTCCGTGGAATGGAGCACCGACGCCAACCTCTTCGATTTGCACGTCAAAGCCTGCTTCGGATTGGATTTCGACGTGCCGAAGCCCAAAAGGTTCGCGTGCAGGGCTGTGATGTTCTCCCCAAAGGAAATAAAGGTTAAGGTGGATTTGACGGGTAATCCGTTCTTCGCGGACGTGCCGGAAAGGGGAACAACCGTAGGGAGGGGAGAGCCACTGATATCCCTACTGTCCTCCGCCGGGTCGAGGGGGGAGGTGTTGGGGAAGATAATCAAGGCTAAGGAACTCTTATCTTCTCTACTGGGATTTTGACGGGCTTTGCAATCTTCCAGAAATGCTCGAACAACCTCTCCGCCCACTCAACGAACTCCCTGTCTTTGGAAATGTAAGCCGGAGAGGTCTTGTCCGCTTTGATGATCTGGAAGAACGCCACCCTTCCGTCCACTATCGCAAGCTGAAACGGAAGGTCGAGAACTCTTATTTCGAGGTTGCTGAGAACGGCCTTCACGTCATCATCGTTCAGGTTCTCCTCCCTTATCGCCTTCAGCAGAAGCTTCAGCTTGGATTCGAGGGTGTCGGTTGAAGAGATCATCCTGTCCCTAACACCCCTCAGATAGTCCCTGACGAGCATTCCGAACGCGTCGCACTCCAGAACCCTGCAAACGTAACACCTCCACTTCTTAGCGTGCACGATCTCCCGCATGGCCGTTCTAACGGCTTTGTATATGTCCCTCTCAACCTCCGCCCTGTCGAGGTTGGCGAGACCCAGCTTGAGATCAGCCGGAAGCAACTCCATTAGCTCGTGAGCGTCAACCAACTCGTCCTTAAACGCGAAAATTCTCTCGAGATTCGATAGGATGTCGAGAACGAGCAAACCCAAACCTGTTATCGCGTATCCGTCCGAAACCCTTTCAACGAGATTCAAATTCGTAAGGGTTCTAAGGCATTTGGATAGGCCACCTTCGGAGACGTTACAACCGCACGAGAGCATATAATCGTGTATTCTTGAAAAGTTGGCGGGGTTACAGGACAAAAAACGCAAAATCTCAAATCTATTTGGCAAACCGAGTTCTTTCATCATCCTCCTAAGGCTCTCGTTCATTGAGGTAGTTCTGTCACCATTAAAAATATAATGGTATCTATTTTTTTGACCATACCGATTTAATATTATCGAGTTTAATTTAGTCTAACGAATAACGTTAAATAACGATCCGATCTACCTTAAATGCCCCAAGTCGGGGAGGGGGTGGAGCGTGCGCGGCACTCGATGAAGCTCCCTGCGATCTTGGGGCGACAAGGCCATGTCGATTGGTCCCCGGAGGAGTTAGGTATAGGCCGTCGATGAATCCGGGGCAACCCCGACATGGCACAATCCCGGTAGGGTCAGCGGTCTCGAGAGAGCGTTCGCTTCCGATGAGAGACCGCGTTTGCTACCGGGGTCAAATCAAAAAATTCGGGAGGTGGTATTCTGATAATCGAGGACGTTAGGTATAGGATAGTTTTCGACAGCAGGGGCAACGAAACCGTGGAGTGCGAGATCTACGCTGGAGATGCGGTTGGAAAGGCCATAGCTCCGAGCGGGGCGTCGAAGGGGAGCGAGGAGGCTGTGGTGGTTGATCCCTACAGGAAGGACGAGATAGAGGAGAAGGTCTCGAAGGCTCTGGTTGGGATGAGCGTTTTCGACCAAGTCAGCGTGGATGAGAAGCTTAGGGAGATAGACGGAACCGAAAACTTCTCCAACATAGGCGGGAACTTCGCGATAACCGCAAGTCTGGCGTGTGCCAAATGCGCGGCCAACCTCCTCGGAGTTCCCCTCTACGCCTACATCGGTGGTGCCTTCGCTCAGGAGCTCCCGTACCCCTTGGGAAACGTCATCGGAGGAGGAGCTCACGCTCCCGGATCTACGAGCATACAGGAGTTCTTGGTCATTCCCGTGGGGGCGAAGAACTACTTCGAGGCTCAGAGAACCAACGCCCTCGTCCACAAGACCCTGAAAAAGATGTTCTTGGAGAAGGGAATATTCTGCGCGAAAGGGGACGAAGGGGCTTGGGCAGTTCCGATCACGGACGAGCAGGCTTTGGAGTTCCTGAGCTCGGCGGTTGCCAAAGTTAAGGACGAGACGGGTATAGAGGTCAGGATAGGGCTCGACTTCGCCGCGACCGAGCTTTGGGACGGGGAGAGATACGTTTACAAGGACAGGAAGCTTACTACGGAGGAGCAGATATCTTTCGTAGCCGAGCTCGTGGATAGATACGGGATAATATACGTGGAGGATCCGTTCCACGAAAACGACTTCGAGGCCTTTGCCGAGCTCACGAAGCAGATAGGGAAGAAGTGTATGGTGTGCGGGGACGACATATACGTAACGAACGTTAGGAGGATCTCGAAGGGAATAGAGTTGGGATCAACCAACACCGTGCTCATAAAGCCGAACCAGATAGGGACTCTGACCGATACGTTCAGGGCGGTTAAGTTGTCGAAGGACAGCGGGCAGAGGATAGTCGTATCGCACAGGAGCGGGGAGACTGAGGACGAAACCATCGCCCACCTCAGCGTCGCGTTCAACGCAACATTAATAAAGACGGGGGTGGTTGGTGGCGAAAGGATAGCGAAGCATAACGAACTGATAAGGATAGAGGAGGAGATGGATTCACCAAAAATGGTGCGGGTGATGTGATGGAGGCGAAGGTGAAGGAGGAGTATGAGTATCTGGTTCCGCCGGATGAGTATCTGGCTGCGGGAGTGCACATAGGGACGCAGATAAAGACGGGGGACATGAAGAGGTTCATCTACAAGGTCAGACCGGACGGCCTCTACGTTCTCGACATAAGACAGCTTGACGAGAGGATAAGGATAGCGGCGAAGTTCTTGGCGAGGTTCGAGCCGAGCAAGATACTGGCGGTTGCAGCGAGGCAATACGGACAAAAGCCCGTCATGATGTTCGCGAAGGCCGTGGGGGCGGATTACGTCATAGGAAGGTTCGTACCGGGAACACTAACCAATCCAATGCTCAGAGAGTACAGGGAACCCGACGTGGTGATAGTCACCGATCCCGCCATAGACAGGCAGGCGGTCGAGGAGGCGACGGACATAGGGATCCCCGTCGTAGCCCTTTGCGACTCCAACAACTCCGCATCGAACGTCGATCTCGTCATTCCGACGAACAACAAGGGTAGAAAGGCGCTGGCGTTGGTTTACTGGCTGCTTGCGAGGGAGGTCTTGAAGAACAGGGGCGTTACGGACTTCCCGTACAGCGTGGAGGATTTCGAGGCGGAGCTTTAGCCACTATTTTTAAAAATTCTCATAAGAATCCTAAACCTACCGTTAATTATGGACGACGACGAGCTCGAGAGGTTGTTGGAGGAGTTGATGAAGTCCCAGCTTAGGGCGAACTACAGGAAGTCCTTGGGCAGGGAATACCTGAGGAGAAACTGGGATTTGGAGATAAAGAAGGCTCTCAAGAAGAAAAAGGATTAAACGAGATCCTTCAAGTATATCTTATATTTACCGAGCTTTCCTCCGTAGTTGCCGGCTGAAATCTTAACGACGCCGTCCACGTCCATTCCGACCCTTATGCACAGAGCCATAGCCTTCTTTACCGCCTCCAAGCTGACCCCGTTTATCACTATCTCCGGTATAGCCTTAACCCCCTCGGGCACCTTGGAGTCCGGAATCCTCCCCCTCAGCGTGGGGCAGTAGGGGTGGTTCGTCGTTGGGCCTATGTCGGGGAACTTGGTCTCGGGCTTGGATCCTGCAGAGCATATGTCGAACGGGGTAATGACACCCTCAACGTCCTTCAAAGCCTCCACCGCCCTCTCTCCAACCTCCAACGCTACGTCCTCGCTCTCGCAGAAGTACCAAACGTTGCCTCCGGCTACCCCCTCCGCGTAACCCAAGTACCTCTCTATCGCGAACTCCCCGAACATTATCGGAACGACTATCATCTCCCTGCCCCACCTCTCCTCGAACCACTCGTAACCGTCCCCGCATCTCCCGACGTTAAGTTCCGCGTCGATCCTGTTCTCGCTGTCGCAGGCGTTGAACACCCTCGTGGTAGGGACGACGAGTATCCCCTGCCTGATCCTCTTACCAACCTCCCTCATCAGCTTGTCCGACCAGTTCTTGGTCTTCGGAACCCATATCTGTATAACCGCCCCGAGCCTTCCGTCGGGAGTTTCGGTTGGGCTCAGCCACCTCTCGACTCCAGCTTCGGACTCTCCGAAGACCGTCGAAGGCAGGGCGGTGGCGCCGTACACGGCCTTTTCGAGCAACCACCTGTGCTTGGCGGTTACGATCAACCTAACGTATATACCTTCGAACGCCTCGCAGTACGTATCCTC
>CAZQJR010000049.1:0-5561 GCA_964592825.1 uncultured archaeon
CCAAGCGCTACTGCCGGAGCTCCTGAGCGGTAAGGTGGAAGAGGAAGAGGTACTCGTTGACTTGAAGGAATTCTGCTCGAGGGTTGGAGTGGAATTCGTGAAGGATCGGGCGGAACGAGTTGAGGAGGGTTTCGTTATCACCCGTGGAGGGAAGGAGGTCGAATACGACGTTCTCGTGGTCGCCGTCGGCGCCGAAACGAACCACTTAGAAGGGGCTGAGGAGGTAAACACGCTCGAAGGTGTTGTGAGGGCTAAGAGGGCTTTGAACGATGCTGAGAGAGTTATAGTAGTTGGTTCCGGAATTACTGGAGTCGAAACCGCTCTCGAGCTCTCGGAAATGGGTTACGAGGTCAGCGTCGTGGAGGGAACGGGCAGAATCCTACCTTCCTTTAGTTTAAAAGTTTCAAATTTTGTATATAAAATATTGATGAAAGAGGGTGTGGACGTCAGAACGTCCGCGATGGTGGTGAGGGTGGATGAGGACGGCGTAGTTACGGGGAGGGGGAAGGTATTCGGAGACGTTGTGATTTGGTGCGCGGGATTAAGGCCTTCAAGCTTCCTCGAGTGCCTTGATGTTCCGAAGGAGAGGGGATGGGTGAGGGTGGATCCGTTCTTGAGAGCTAACAGCCTCTTCGCCGTAGGAGACTGCGCTCACGTTGAGGTGAGGGGGAAGGTGGCGACCAAGACCGTTTTGGAAGCGGAGATGCAGGCGAGGCACGTGGCGAGGAACTTGGAGAGGATGCTGAAGGGGTGTAGGTTGGCGGAATATAGGGTAAGGTCGAGCTTGGAAGAACCTATAGCTATGATAACGCTCGCGAGGAACAGGGCGATACTCGTTTACAAGGGCGTGGCGATAACGAGACCCATGAAGGCGATTTACTGGATCAAGAAGATGGCCGTGAGGAGGTTTTTACGCTCTTTTTGCCCTTAAGCTCCTCGAGCAACACGCACGCTTGGCATATCCTCTTCGGCGTCGGTTCACCGCACCTCTCGCATCTGTTTAGCTCTATCTGAGGATACATCTTTTTCAGGCACGGAATGAGGGCTTCGAAACTCCTCATTATCGAGAACTTCCTTCCCGGATACCTCTCCTCGAAACCGTATATGAACTCCCTCACGACATCCCTCACGGGGAAGTGGCTGTAGGGGCACTCGTTCATGTCCATCGGAAGGTTGTGAAGCAGGCCGTAAACGACCACCTCCTTCTCGTAAACCTCTCTGAAGGGCTTTATCCTCATAACGAGACCTTTCTGGACTCTCTGGGGTATGAGCCTCGCCAACCTCGCCACGTCCCCCTGAAGGAAGTTCAGAAGAATCGTCTGAACCTCGTCGTCCAAGTTGTGACCGGTGGCCAACTTCGTGCAACCCATATCCCTCGCAGTCCTGTTGAGGAGGTACTTCCTGAACACCCCGCAGTACGTGCACGGCTTCTTGTCCCCTATTCTCACCATCTCGTCGAGCGTCATGCCGAAGTTCTCCTCGAAGGATACGACGACGTGCTCTATACCGAGCTCCTTCGTTACCCTTCTGGCGATTTCAACCGTTGGTGGTCTGTAACCGTCTATTCCCTCGTCGATCGTTATCGCCACGAACTCCAAATCCTCCCTGTATCCGTAAAGCTTGTTAAGGACGTAAGTGAGCGTAACGCTGTCCTTTCCACCACTCAGAGCTATGGCTATCCTGTCCCCCTTCTCTATCATGTTGAACTTCTTTACCGCGTACTTCACCCTCCTCTCGAAGTGCTCCACGAAGTGCCTTCTGCAGAGATGCCTGTTAGCGTACCTCTGAAATATCACCGCCCTTCTACCGCACAGGTCGCATTTGAGCACATACCAAATGGTTCGGCGTTGAATAAAAAGCTAATCGGATTCCATCACCGCCAACACATCGCCCTTCTCAACCCTGTCTCCCTCCTTAACGAGTATCTGCTTTATCCTCCCGTCCTTCGGACTCTTGACCTCGTTCTCCATCTTCATTGCCTCGAGTATCATAACAGTATCCCCCGCCTTGACCTCATCGCCCTCCTTGACGAGGATCTTCGTAACCACACCGGGCAACATCGCCCTTATGGGTTCTCCCTCGATCGCCACCTCCCTCTTCTCCTCCTTCTCCACCTTCGGCTTGCTTACGGTAACCCCATTCTCCCTAACCACGACGTCCGTGACCTTGTCCCCCAGCCTAACTCTGTAGAGAGTTCTCGTGACCCTCTTAACCGCAACCTCGTATTCAGTACCGTTCACGACTATTCTGAACCTTCTCATCGCATCTGGGACGATCTATCGATAATAAATGTTTTGAAAACGTATAAATACAACCCCGTCGAATCCCTTGGAGTGGCGAAATGCGACGTTTGTGGCAAGGAGGAGTATCTGCCCTACAGGTGTAAGTACTGCGGAGGTACGTTCTGCGCCGAACACAGACTGCCGGAAAATCACAACTGTCCGGGAATAAGGAGGGACGATTACTGGAACGTTCCCGTTAAGGTTAAGAGGGAGAGGGTAAAGTCCGTAGAGATTCCTGTGAGGAGAACTGTCAGGAGGGTCGGCGTATATGGATGGAACAACGTAATAATCGGCATATGCACAGTTGTGTTCTTTCTGAAGCTGATTTTCGGAGGTATCGTGGATTACTACCTCGCCCTAACCCCCGCGATGATCCTCAGGATGCCTTGGCAAATCGTCACCGCCATCTTCGACCACGCGGGCTTTTGGCACTACTTCGTGAACATGTTCGTTCTCCTCTTCTTCGGCTCAGAGCTCGAAAGGAGGGTGGGGGGTGCCGACTACCTGAAGGTCTTCTTCGCCTCCGGAATAGCGGGAAACGTCGCATACATAGCCTACGCCTACGCCACCGGGCACCCAGAGATACCCGCCTTAGGTGCGTCCGCGGCCATATTCGGTGTGATGGGTGCGCTCGCGATCATAGCTCCGTACATAAACGTAATTCTGTTCCTGCCCATTCCAATTCCCCTCAACATAAGGTGGGCGATCCTTCTCTTCGCCCTTTACGACCTCGTTCTCCTTCCGTTCTCGATCCAAACTGGCGTGGCGCACATGTCCCACCTCGCCGGACTGTTGGTAGGGATATACATGGGGAAGGCTCTAAGGGTGAAGAGGAGATGGTTCTGAAACCGGTCGCTGTTTGGAGGGAAAAGGAGAGGCTCGACGGGGACATCGTGGACTGCCTAACGATAATACTCCGTTCGAAGGGATGCAGGTGGAGGAGGTGTCTGATGTGCGGATACAAGAGGGACACATCCCCAAACGTCGGAGCGAGGGAGCTCGAAGAACAGTTCAGGTTCGCGTTGGAAAAGCTCGGAGATGCTAAGATGGTTAAGATATTCACTTCCGGAAGCTTTCTCGATCCGGAGGAGATTCCTGAGGAGTTCAGGAGGTTCGTTTACGATTCCCTCGAAGGGAAGATCGAGAGGTTGGTCGTAGAGAGCAGGCCGGAGTTCGTGAGCGAGGAGGTTGCGGAGGAGCTTTCCTCTCTCGGATTCGAGGTGGAAGTGGGAATCGGGCTCGAAACTGCAGACGATTTCGTGAGGGAGCACTGCATAAACAAGGGTTTCAAATTCGAGGATTTCGAGAAGGCCTCAAAAATACTCAGATCCCACGGCGTGAGGGTTAAGGCCTACCTCCTACTAAAGCCTCCGTTCCTGTCGGAAAGGGAGGCGGTGGAGGACGTTCTGAAATCGATGGACGCCGTTAAGGGGCTCGCGGATGTCGTGTCGGTAAATCCGACCAACGTGCAGAAGAACACCTACGTCGAGATGCTGTGGAGGAGGGGACTGTTCCGGCCTCCTTGGTTGTGGAGCGCGGTGGAGGTTCTGAGAAAAGCCAAGATGGAAACGATATGCGATCCGGTAGCTTACGGCAAAAGTAGAGGGCCTCACAACTGCGGAAGGTGCGATTCCGAGGTTGCGAAGGCGATAAGGGAGTTCTCCCTAACCCAAGATCCTTCGGTTTTCGACTCTCTCGATTGCAAATGCCTCGGGCTTTGGGAGAAGGTCATGGAGTTCGAGGATTATTCGAGAATTCCGTTATCTTTAATACACTTGTGACCTAACGTCGGGCATGAAAATATCACCCAAATGTCCGGCGTGTCTTCTCAACAGGGTTTACATGGAGTGCAGGATGGTAACGGACGATTACGATCTTATATTCAGGGCGGTTGAGGAGGCTTTAAAGATACTCGCGGAGAGGTATCCGAGGAGGGAGATAAACGCCCACATAGCGACGTACATGCACAGGAGGGTTTACGAGATACTGGGGGTTGAAGATCCCTACAAGGAGGTGAAGAGGAGGGCGAACGAGATAGCCATGAGGTTCCTGCCCACCATAAGGGAGTTCGTCGAGAAGCAAGGGGACACGTTCAGGGCCTCAGCTATAGCGTCCATAATAGCCAACACGTTCGACTACGGCGTGATGGATCACAGGGTGGCTGAGGAGGACTTCATGGAGTACTTCGAGTCACAGTTCTCCAAGGGTTTGGCCGTAGACCACCTCGACGAAATAAGGGGGTTGTGCGGGGGCAAGGTCGTGTACCTAACGGACAACTGCGGGGAGATAGTGATCGACACGCTATTCATGAAGGAGATAAAGAAGATCTGCGAGAGGTTGAGCGTTGTCGTGAGAGGCAAGCCGATTCTCAGCGACGCTACGTTGGAGGACGCCTTGTGGGCGGGGGTGGACGGGATAGCGGACGAGGTTTTGACGAACGGGAAGGGGGCGGTGGGAATAATTGAGGAAGAACTGCCGGCGGAAACGCTCGAGAGACTCGAAGAGGCGGACGTGATAGTTGCGAAGGGAATGGCGAACTACGAAAGCCTGTCCGAGAGCAGGTTCGGGCCTATAGCCTTTCTGATGACCGCCAAGTGCGAACCCGTTGCGAGGGACGTTGGGGTGGAAGTGGGGGACATGGTCGCGATGCTCAGGAGGTGATCGCATGAACGAGCTAAGGGAGAGAACCCTCGTAGACCTCTTCAAAGCCTTGGACGGAATTTACGGCCCCAACTACGAGTGCAAATATTATCCGTGTCATTTCAGCGGACAGGACTGCACCTTCTGCTTCTGCCCCTTCTACCCCTGCCTCCTCTACGACTTGGGCGGGGAGCTCGTTCTCTCTTCTAAGGGTGAGTACACGTGGACGTGCAAGGGGTGCAGGTGGATACACGAGAAGGAGAACGTTGAGAACGTGATATTCGTTTTGGGGAGGTATCCGAGGCAGAGGCTTGTTGAGGAGGATTGGTGGTTCTACAACAGGATCCTGCAGGAGTTGTTTTACGGAGAGGTTTACGGGGTGGAGATGGATAACCGCTACAATCTGATGCCCGCCGTTCTTAGAAACAAGGAGTGTGAGGAGATGGACAGGGTGGAGTTCTTGGCTGTGAGGGTATACGATTTCGAGATACTCGAAGTCAGAAGGATTTCCTCGCTCGAAGACGCGGAGGAGGGGGAGGTTCTTATTCCGCTGAAGGAGGGAAGGGAGATTTACGGCATAGACAGAAACGGGAGGAGGGTCGTCTGTAAGCTATAGCTTGCACAACCTCCCGTCGGGCA
>CAZQJR010000050.1:0-14783 GCA_964592825.1 uncultured archaeon
GTCGTTTCCTACCTCAGGATCTCCGACAAGCCGATAGTGGAGAGGGACGAGATATACTACCCGAACTACGTCGTCGTCCTCGATCCCACCGTTATAGGCCCCGTTAGAGTTGAGGCGGGGATAAAGGAGAACGGGATGATAATAGCGAACTACCCCAAGAGCGCCGAGGAGTTGAGGAAGGAGCACTTCTCGAACCTCGACGGCTCGATAAAGATCCTAACCCTCAACGCGACGAAGATGGCTATGGAGATACTCGGTAGGCCGATAACCAACACCGCGATGGTCGGAGCGTTCGCCGGAGCTACGAAGCTCATAAAGCTCTCCACCCTGAAGGAGACCGTTTTGGAGTGGTTCGAGGAGAAGGGTGAGGAGATCGCGAAGAAGAACGCGGAGTTGGTTGAGAGGGCTTATAAGGAGATGGAGGGGAAAGCATGAGGATTACGCTCGGTGCGGTTTCCAAGCCTTATACAGCTTTGAAGATGAAGACCGGCGACTGGGGGACGCACTGGCCTAAGGTTGACGAGGAGCTCTGCACGGGATGCGGGACGTGTGAGATGTACTGTCCGGACATGTGCATAGAGGTCGTGAAGGTAGGAGAGGAGGACGGAAAGGAGGTAAAGAAGGCTAAGGTCAACTACGACTACTGCAAGGGTTGCGGGTTGTGTGCCGAAGTCTGCCCCACGAACGCGATCAAGATGGAGTTGAAGGATATTTACAAGGTGTAAGGTGGTTGGAATGGTTAGGAAGGTCGTTAGGGGTTTCTATTCGGTAGCGCACAGCGTTAAACTCTGCAGACCGGACGTGATATGCGCTTACCCGATAACCCCCCAAACCGAGATCGTCGAGAACTTGGCCCAGATGTACGCGAACGGAGAGCTCGGAAACTGCAGGTATATAACGGCGGAATCGGAATTCGGTGCGGCGTCGATCCTCGTAGGTGCTTCCGCAACCGGAGCGAGAACATTCACCGCCACGTGCTCGCAGGGGCTCATACTGATGAGCGAGGTTCTCTGGAACGCTGCGGGAATGCGTCTGCCGATAGTCATGGTTATAGCGAACAGATCCTTAAGCGCTCCGCTCAGCATATGGAACGACCATCAGGACAGCATGGCGATGAGGGACGCGTGCATAATTCAGGTTTACGTGGAGAACAATCAGGAGGTTCACGATCTAATACCTCAGGCGTACAAGATAGCGGAGAACAGGGACGTTATGCTTCCGATGATGGTGTGTATGGACGGATACAAGCTCACCCACGCCTACGAACCCGTCGATCTTCTCGATCAGGAAACCGTCGACGCCTTCCTTCCACCTTACGACCCGCCCATAAAGCTAACGACCAAAGATCCGCTCACTTTCGGATGCTACGCTCCTCCCCATTGCTACATGGAGTTCAGGGTGGTCATGCAGAGGGCGATGGAGAGGGCGAAGGGCGTGATGGCCAAGGTGTTCGAGGAGTGGGCAAAGCACGTCGGAAGGGACTGGGGCGGGCTGATAGCTCAGGATCACATGGACGATGCCGAAGTGGCGGTGGTGGCCATGGGATCGGTGGTCGGGTTGGTAAGGGAAGTGGTGGAGGAGCTAAGGAACGAGGGCAAGAAGGTCGGGTTGGTGAAGATAAGGTCGTTCAGACCCTTCCCGACGGAGGACGTTAGGAAGGCCATGGAGAACGTGGACAAGATAGTAGTGTTCGAGAGGGCGATATCCTTCGGTCACGAGGGTCCCGTTGCGACGGATCTGAAGGCCGCGCTATACGGTTACAGCGACGCGAAGGTTTACTCCTTCGTGGTGGGCTTGGGTGGAAGGGACATACCGAGATCCCTGATCAAGGGATGCGTTGAGAAGGTTATCGAGGGAAGGGTGGAGCCGGGATGCTACTTCGAGGGTGTTAAGGAGTTCGAGGAGGTGATAGTTTGAAGTACTTCTTCTCGAGCGGTCACGGAGCGTGTCCGGGTTGTGCGTTGCCGATAGCGGTTAAGAACGTACTGTACGCTCTGGAGGGCAAGTGCTTCGTTGTCAACCCCACCGGATGCCTCGAGATCATTAGCTCGCAGTACGACAGGAGCGCTTGGGGGGTGCCTTACATACACTCCGTATTCGAGAACGCAGCCGCCGTTGCCGCGGGAGTGGAAGCCGCTCTGAAGGCTTTGGGAAGGGAGGATGAAGGGCACGTCGTCGTTTTTGCCGGAGACGGTGCGACGGCGGACATAGGAATAGGTTGCCTTTCGGGTATGTTCGATAGGAATCACGACGTCCTCTACATATGCTTGGACAACGAGGCCTACCAGAACACGGGAAATCAGCAGAGCGGTCTTACACCGCCCGGATCTAACACCACAACCACCCCCGCAGGAAAGGTTCTTCCGGGCAAGGTGGGGAAGAAGAAGGACATGGTCGCCTTCGCATTGGCTCACAAGATACCCTACGTCGCGACCGCGAGCGTCGCCTTCCCGCAGGATATAAGGAGGAAGGTTAAGAGGGCTGTGGAGTTCGAAGGATCCAAGTACATTCAGATCCACTGTCCTTGCGTTACGGGATGGGGGATAAACAGCAACGACACGATAAAGGTGGCCAAGTTAGCCGTAGAAACCGCCCTCTATCCGATAGTCGAATACGAGAACGGGGAGTTGGTCAGGGTTAGGAAGATAAAGGAGAAAAAGCCGGTTGAGGAATATCTGAAACTTCAGAGGAGATTCAGGCATCTGTTCAAGCATCCGAAGGGGAAGGAGATAATAGAGGAGTTGCAGAGAATAGCGGACGAGAACGCCAAGAGATTCGGACTGATCTAAATTTTTTCCATTACCGTTTCGAACACCCTGCCGAATTTTTCCGCGTCCATTTCCTCGAACCCGAACAGGCTTAACTTGTAACCGACGCCCCTCACGACCTTCTCCCTGTCCTTGGGGCTCGGAATGACTATCCTCCCCTTGGCGACTATGACCGTAACGTCTTCGACGTTGAGATAATCTACGGTATCCGTGTCCCTCGCGAATCTTCCGAGTAGGAACGAAAGCCTGTCCGTAAGATCTCCCTTCCCCTCCTCGCCGAAACAAACGTAAATCCTCGAGAAGTTCTTCATTAGAACGCACATCCCACCCTTCCTCCAAACGCAGTAACTTGAGATCCCGGAGAAAACCGCCACGTCATCGGCATCGATCCTTCTGGCGAACTCCAGCGTCCTTTCGTCGAAGTCGTCCCTCCCCACTATCGCGAGGAGGAAGAGCATGGCGGGAAGGACTATGATGAATCCGACGATGGCGAAGAGGCTGTGGGTGGTTAGCAGGGCGTGGAGGAATGGGATGGGGGTTAGAAGGGCTACGACCCCAAGTATCAGAGCCAACCTCCTCCTCGCCCTCATCCTGTCGTCGTAGTTCAGCATGGCATCACCCCTACTCGTACCTCAACGCCCGAATGGGTTCGAGCTTGCTCGCCTTCCAAGCCGGGTAGAGCGCGCTTATTAAAGCGGTCGCTATACCGAACGAGATTCCGAGCACGACGTATCCGATAGAGGCGGGGGTGAACACGTACTTGGACGTTCGAAGTATCAGCATGTCTATGGCGTATCCGCCGAGAAAGCTCAACGCTCCTCCTATCAAACTTCCGACCAGCCCGAGTATCCCCGCCTCGAGAAGGAACAGCTTGAGTATCGTTTCCCTGTAAGCCCCTATAGCTCTCATCAAACCGATCTCCTTCGTCCTCTCCAACGTCGACATCAGCATTATGTTCAGTATGCTTATCCCGGCGACGAGCAAAGATACCCCCGCTATCGCTATCAGAAACAGAGTCATCTTGTTGAAGATCTCCTTTATCCTCTCGACTATCACGCTCATCTCGAACACCGACACCTTCTCCTCCTTCCTGTTTATCGTCCTATCGACGGCGTTCTTGAACGCATCTATGTCCTTCATGCTCCTCAGCATGACTATGACCATCACGTATCCCTTCTCGTTGAAAATCCTGTCGAACTCCCTCTTCGAAAGTATCACCGCGTTGTAAGTGTTGATGTCGAACCTCCTCTCCCCCTTCAATATCCCGCAGATCCTCACGTCCCTACCGTTTATCCTTATCTTCTCGCCCACCTTAACCCCGAGGAAGTCGGCGATCTTGCTCCCCACGACGCACTCCCTCATGGTGCCCTTCTCCACCTTCAGAATCCCCTCCAGATCCCTCAGGTTCGCCCCGTACACGGTGGCGTAAGTTCTCTCCTTTCTCCCCTCCACAAGCGTGTAAACGCTCTTTATCGGTATGACCTTCTCGGCGTAAGGGAGACCTTCCAACCTCTTAACGGTCTTTTCGTCTATTCTGTCGAATCCGTGCATGTAGTTGGGCGTTACGACGACCTCGTTAACGTAATTCTTGAAGTTCTCGAGAACCATGGACTTCATACTCTCTCCGAAGATCCCTATCGAGCTTATGGCCATCACACCTATGACAATCCCAACTACCGCCAAAACGCTCCTGACCTTTATCCTCGAAAGGTTCCTCAAAGCGAGCTCAACCAGCATCCACGATCATCCCGTCCCTTATCCTTATCACCCTGTCCGCGTAAACGGATAGGGAGGGATCGTGCGTAACCAAAACGACCGTAACCCCCCTCTCCACGTTCAGACGTTTTATGAGATCCATCACGACCTTTCCGCTTTGTGTGTCGAGGTTGCCCGTCGGCTCGTCGCAGAGGAGTATGGGAGGGTCGTTCGCCAGAGCCCTCGCTATAGCGACCCTCTGCTGTTCCCCTCCGCTCAACTCCATGGGCTTTCTGTCCTCCTTGCCCCTCAGCCCAACGAGTTCAAGCAGTTTCCTCGCCTTCCTCTCCCTCTCCCCCTTGGGAACACCGCTGAAGACCATCGGAAGCTCCACGTTCTCCAAAGCGGTTAGGGTCGGGAGGAGGTAGTACTGTTGAAAAACGAAACCTATCTTCTCCCTCCTTAGATCGGTGAGCCTTCTGTCGTCGAGCTTCGACGTGTCCACGCCGTCGATTATCACCTTCCCGCTCGTGGGCTTGTCGAGACAGCCGATCATGTAGAGCAGGGTTGACTTTCCGCTCCCCGAAGGCCCCATTATGGTGACGAACTCGCCCCTCTCCACCCTTAGGCTAACTCCCCTCAGCGCGGGAACCTCGTAGGCTCCTATCCTATACTTCTTGACCACGTTCACGAGCTCTATCATCTCCTCCTCCAAGCCAAGACTACGAGCAGAACGACTACCGCCAAGGTAGCGGAGGCTATCAACGTCGGCGTCCAGCTGTTCCCCTTCGTTTCCTCTACCATCGTGGGGACGGTTAAAGTCCTCTCTATCGAAAACGTCTGTCCTATCTCGTTGCTCCAAGTCACCTTGACCGTTATCGCGTGCGAGTAGGGGACGCTTATATCGAAGGAGTCGAAGTCCGAAGGGTCTATCGTTCCTATGTAGTAAGACCTGCCGTTAGCGAAGACCATGACGTTGTAAACCTTGCTCCTTCCGTTGTTGCATACGTCTCCGCTCACGGTGACCTTCCCCATGTTGTTTTGAACGTTCAGTCCGCTCAGCTGAACCGCGGACTCGTTCAGAACCTTCACGACGACCACCTCACTCCCGTTGAACTCGTAACCGAAGTCGTCCTCGTAGCTGATTCTTATCCTCATCCTTCCCTCCACCGGGCACCAGAGCACGGTGACTTCCTTGCTCTCTCCACCCTTCAGCGTCGGTATCTCCACCTCCTTCGGCGACACGTTCCCGCTGAATGTGAGCCTCAGGGACTTCACCTCGTCCTCCCTCAAGTTGGCCACCTGAACGTTGACCTTCACAACGTCTCCCCTCAAAACCGTCCCGTACTCGGGTGTGGCGTTTATCGTTACCCCGCTACTCTTAACGTAACCAACCCTCACGGTTTCGTAAACGACGTGGTGGTTGTCGCCGTTGTAGAACTCTATCTCGAACCTGAGGGGGATGGGCTTTCTCGGTTCGAATCTGAAGGATCCCACGCCGTTTACCACGAATATCCTCTCGGGCTCGGCTTTGAATAGTGGCGTAACGACGACGTTGGATATCTGAACGGGCGTGGATATCCTGAACGTTACCGTGTTCACCTCGTCCAGCCTCAGAAGGGTCTTGTCGAGCACGATCTTGGGCATCTGCCCTATGACCCTAACCACGAACTCCTGAGTGATGCTACCGTTCGTAGTCGATATAACCGCTCTGACCGTGTGGATACCCTCAGATTCCGCTATTATCTTGAAGGGTAGCTCGTAGTAACCGACGTATCCCACGTTCGAGACGCTTTTCGGAACGATCTCCACGCCCGAAGAATAGAATGTTATCCCCGTTATCCTTACGGGCGTTGGAGATGAGATCTTCAGCACTCCGCTCGCAACGTCGTGGGGGAATAGGACGGACGGTGTGAAGCTAACGCTCACGCTCTGGGCAGAAACCGGGAAGATCGTGAGAATGAGAACGAACAACAAGACCCGTTTCATCCCACCAAACACCGACGGGCTGAAGATAAACTTTTTCAAAGCAACCTCCTTATGAACTTGGGAGGAACGAAATCTGTCGTGTAAACCCTTCCCTTCTTCCTTATCTCCAATCCCTCCTCCATCATCCCCTTCGCGTCTATAACGAGCACCGCCGGGTTTGAGTGGTGCCTCCTCCCTACCTCCAAAGCGTCCTCGACGCTTCCGGAGAGGTGCACCTCCCTCCTTCTCATCGGCTTCAATCCCTCCCGCATTATCGAAGGAACGTTGGCCGGATGCGTTCCGTGGTAGAGGGTTGGCGGTATCTCCGCATCCTCGCTCCACTTCACGTTGACATTTATGCTGTGCCCGTATCTCGCCCTTATCCTGTTTCCCCTTATCTCGAACCTCCCCTTAGGATCGAACTTCACTATCAACTCCAACTCCCTCCTCCCCACCCCGTATCTCTCCCTCAGAACCCTGAGAACGTCCTTCAAATCCGCCCATCCCTCCCCGTCCACCTCTACGCCGAACGATTGGGGGTAGTGTCTGAGCAACCCGCTGAGGAACTTGCTGACCGTAACCCTCCTCCTTCCGTCGATCACTATCCTCCCCCTTCCGCATTCGCACCTCCCTTCGAACTCTCCGCACCTCTCACAAACGCCGAGGGGTTTCATCGAAAATCGTATAACCGCGTTGATGATAAATTTGAAGGCCGATGAGGAGATTTGCACATTCTGATAGGTGATGACCCTCCACGGAGCCGAGGCATTTTTAAGCAATCCGTCGATTCACCGCCATGGAGAGGGTTAAGGACATCGAGCTAAGGCCGGGAATGACCGTCAACGAGCTCGTAGAGGAGATGATGAAATCCGGGGGATTCTCGGCCAAAGATCTGGCAGTTGCGGTGGATATAATCGAGGACATGGTGAAGGACGAGAGGTGCGTTAAGTTCCTGTCCTTTCCGGCCTGCATAGTGGCAACGGGGACGAGGGGGGTTATAAGGGAGCTCGTAAAGAGGAAGCTCGTCGACGTGATAATAACCACGTGCGGGACGCTCGACCACGATCTCGCGAGGGTATGGAGGGACTACTACCACGGATCGTTCATGCTCGACGACGCGGAGTTGCATAGGAGGGGAATAAACAGGATAGGAAACGTCTTGGCTCCGAACGAAAGCTACGGGCTGATACTTGAGGAGAAGCTACAGCCGATCATAGAGGACATATACTCTAAACGCAGGAGGTTGTCCACAAAGGAGCTCGTTTGGGAGATAGGGAAGAGGCTCGAGGGGGAAGAGAACGCGGAGAGCTCTATAGTTTACTGGTGCTGGAAGAACGGGATACCGATGTTCGTTCCCGGAATAACCGACGGGGCGGTGGGCAGTCAACTCTGGCTGTTCTATCAGACCCACAAGGATTTCGTGATCGACGTTTTGAAGGATGAAGACGAGTTGAGCGACGTAGTGTTCAACGCCGAGAGGACGGGGGCGATAATAGTCGGAGGAGGGATAAGCAAGCACCACACGATTTGGTGGAATCAGTTCATCGGGGGGCTCGAATACGTTGTTTACATCACCACGGCGGTGGAGTGGGACGGAAGTTTGAGCGGTGCGAGGGTTAGGGAGGCGATTTCTTGGGGCAAGGTTAGCGAGAAGGCGAAGCACGTCACAGTTTACGGGGACGCGACGGTCTTACTCCCCATCGTCGTCGCGAGCCTTTTGGAAAGGCTTTTTTAACACTCATCGAAAACATTGGAACCATGCTGTATCAGTGTAAGGTGTGCGGATACGTTTACGACGAGAGCGAAGGCTGTCCTTGGTACGGAATTCCTCCGACGCCTTTTGAAAAGTTGAAGGATTTCAGATGTCCGATATGCGGGGGGAGGGAATTCGTCAGAGTCTCTCCAAAATCCTGACTCCCTCCTCCGTTCCCACGATCACCCTGTCCACGACTCCGGTGAATATCCCGTTCTCTATCACTCCGGGAATTGCCCTTAGCTTCTCCTCGATCCCCTCGGGATCCTCCAACACTCCGAAATCGCAATCCGCTACGAAGTTCCCGTTGTCCGAAATCACCGGCCCCACCTTTCCCCTACCCTCCCTAAGCACGCACTTTCCGCCCAACTCCTCGACCCTTCTCGCGACGAATCCGTAGGCGAACGGGAGGATTTCGACCGGAACGGGCATGCATAGGTTTCCTACGAGCTTAGATTCCTCCGCTATCACGACGAACTTGTCCGATGCGAACGCCACTATTTTCTCCCTCGTCAGCGCGCCCCCTCCTCCCTTTATGCAGTTTAGGTTGGAGTCTATCTGATCCGCTCCGTCTATGCATAGCTCCGGTTCGGGGAACTGAAACAGATCCACGACCCTGATCCCGTTCTCAACAGCGACTATGTGGGATTGGTAGGATGTGGGTATTCCGAACACCTCCAGCTCCTCCGCCTTGATCCTCTTGCCGAGCTCCTTCAGAAAAAGTTCGACCGTGCTTCCGCTCCCGATTCCTATAACCATGCCGTCCTTTACGAGCTTTACGGCCTCCTTAGCGCAGTTCAGCTTCGCCTTCATACAACCACCTTCTGAGCTCCTCGAAGTCGACGCTTGCAGTTAAATCTATCGTAATTGGCGTGATCGAAACCCTGCCCATCCTTATTGCGTGTATGTCCGTCCCCTCCTCCGCATCCTCCACCTCATCGCCGGTTATCCAGTAATACCTCCTCCCCCTCGGATCTAACCTCTCCTCTATCCTCGTCCTGTAAAGCCTTCTCGCGAGCCTCGTGATCTCTATTTCCCCGCTGAACTTCGCGGGAACGTTCACGTTAAGCACGTCCACGCCTTCGGGTAACCCCTTCTTAAGAACGATCCTCGCAATCCTCCTCAACATATCCTTGGCCAAGGAGAAGTCGTACGGCTTGAAAGTGAACTCGAACTTTTCGGAGTCGTCCATCTCCTGAGATATCGCTATCGCCGGACATCCCTGAGAGGCAGCCTCGAGAGCCGCACCTACGGTTCCGGAAGTCGTGACGGCTTCGGTGGATAGGTTCTCCCCCAAGTTTATTCCCGAAACGACGAGGTCGGGGAGATCGCCGATCACCTTGTATATGCCCACAATCACGGCATCCACGGGAGTTCCGTCGACGGCGTAAACGTGCATGTCGTTTACGTAAACCTCCGACACCCTTATAGGTTCCATGACGGACATGCTCCTACCCACTGCACTCCTCTGAACCAACGGGGCGACTACGTAAACATCTCCCAGATCCCTAAGAGCCTCGTAACTCGCCCTCAATCCGGCGGAGTAAAAACCGTCGTCGTTGGTTAGGAGGATCCTCATTCGACCTCTATCTTCTTGAGCTCCTTCTTACCCCTGGATTCCATCTCCTCCAACTTCCTTAGACTCTCGTCTATGAGGCTCCTCATGGCGAGAAGGAGCTCCTTGGAGGCGTTGAGTAGATGCCCCTTAAACTCTTCCGGCACGACCTCGTTGGGCGTCGGAACCTTGATCCTTATTTCCTTCGGCATAACCGGACACCTCATCTGAAGTAGATTCTGAGCTCCCCCTTATTAAACTTTGCCTCCTCGGGCTCCTTGAGGGCGAGGGACTGAGGGAGAAAGACTATCCTCTTCCACTGCCCTGCGATTATTATCAGCTCTTCCCCTCTCTTCAAAAGCTTCAGCTGTTCCTTCGATACGAAGGGTGCCTTTACGGACAGGACGAATCTGTCTCCCTCCTTTTCTATCTTCATCGGAGTTTCGGTGTGGAAGAGCTTGGTCGGATCCTCCTTTCCGTACAACTCCTCCGCGAGCTCGTACAAGGCCTCCCCCACGACCTCGCTCGACTTGAAGGGTATCTTGAATATGGGCAACGGAAACCTCTCCTCTATCTCCTTCAGATACCTTTCCTGAAGCTCGAACCACTTGGAGAAGTAATCTCCGGCCTCCTTCGGGAATATCTTGTTCACTATGACGCAGTCCACCCTGTAGCCGAAGAGGTTGAGGTAGGTGAACGCCCTCTCCGACTCCCTTATTACCATCTTCTCCGGGTTCATGACTATCCTGACGCTCGTGACGTCGCTCTCCAATATCTCCTTGAGCTTGCTCATCTTGACGTATAGCTCCTGAATCTTGTTCAGCACCTCCTCCGAAGGCAAGGGGACGTTGATCAGAGGTTCCGCTATTGGCTTAACGAGCTTCAGAACCCTCTTCTCTATTCCAAAGAACCTGTTCATGTACCACTTCGCCACCTCCGGAACGCTAAGGAGCCTGAGGGTTTCTCCCGTCGGAGCGCAGTCGAGGATTATCACGTCGAAAAGCTTCTTCTCGTAGTAGCTTAGGAGATGGAGGAGGCTCGCCAACTCATCGAATCCGGGAAAGATCGCGAGCTCCTCCGCAACCACGTCGTCTATCCCCTGAGATCTGAAGAACACCGTAAGGTACTCCTTTATAGTGTTCCAGTGCTTCTCAAGTTCGTATTCGACGTTCACCTCCATCGCGTAGAGGTTCTCCGTTACCTCCGTCGGGTAGGGTTTCAGTTCCTTCTGGAAGGAATCGGAGAGGCTGTGCGCGGGGTCGGTGGATATTATTAGCGTTTTGTAACCGAGCTCGGCGGATCTTATTCCCGTCGCGGCCGCCACGGTCGTCTTGCCCACTCCACCCTTTCCGGTGAACAGAATTATGCGCATCGATTCGAGTAGACGGATGGGAATAAAAGTTTAGCCGAAGACCTTCTCGAGCAACTCGGCTATGTTCTCGGCCTCAGCTTTTTCCACCTTCTGAATAGCAAAGCCGACGTGAACCAAAACGTAGTCTCCTTCCTTCACGTCCTCGAGCAGATCTATCCTAACCCTCCTCTTAGTCCCCTTGAAGTCCACCACCGCGTAAGGATACTCGACCTTCTCTACCCTCCCCGGGATCGCAATGCACATCTCAACCACTCCAGCCACTCCTCAAAACCTATTCCCTTCTTCAGATCCATCCTTATTATCTTTGCGTTGGGGTTCAACCTCCTCGCGTCCTCCACCATCTTCTCCACATCAGCTTCGACAGCTTCTGCCAAAGCGACCTTGTTTATTATTATCACGTCGGCGAGCCTGAATATCTCGGGATGCTTGCCCACGACATCGTCGCCTTCGGTGACGCTCACCATAACGACCCTGTAGGTCTCTCCCAAGTCGAAGTCCACCGGACATATCAGGTTACCTACGTTCTCTATGAAGAGAACATCGACGTCCCCGAACTTCTCGATCACGTGGTGAACGAGATGGGCGTCGAGATGACACTCCTTACCGGTGTTGAGCGGAACGGCCTTGACTCCGTGCTTGGCAACTCTCTCGTAATCGTCTTTGGCTATTACGTCCCCCAAAATCGCCCCTATTTTCACCTCATCCTTGAGTGCCTCTATCGTCTTCTCTATCAGGAGCGTCTTGCCTGAGCCTATCGCCCCCATGACGTTTATCGCCACCACCCCGTGCCTGTTCAAAAACTCCCTGTTCTCCTTAGCCAACCTCTTGTTTAGGGAAAGAACGTCGTGTTCGGCATCTATCTCTATCCTGTGCATTCACTCCACCTCCATCTCGACCTTCTTCAGAAGGAAATCCTTACCTCCGTCTATCGAAACTATACCCCCGCAGTCGCAGATACCTATCACCTCATCGAACCTCCTTCCGCATTTCGTGCAGACTATCTTCGGCTTAATAAACTCTATCTCTATCTCGGCACCCTCCGCTACGGTGCCCCTGCTTATGGCGGAGAAGCAGAACTTGAGCTGTTCGGGGTTTATCAACAGCAGTTCTCCTATCACAAGATGTATCTTGGTCACCCTCTTAGCGTTGTTTTCTTCCGCCAGCCTTAGTATCTCGTCAAGCAGAGCTTGGGCGTAGCTCAGTTCGTGCACTTGCCGAGGTACGTCTTTGATAAGATAAACTTTTTCAAGCCATACGGTTCAGCACATGGGGATGCGGGAAGTTCAGGTAAGTCTTAGCAGAGACCTCAACCTGCTCGATATAACCCTCCTCGGCATCGCCGCGATGATCGGAGCGGGAATATTTGCCCTAATAGGCATAGCCTCGGGAATAGCCGGGCCCGCGATACTCCTCGCCTTTCTTCTGAACGGTATCATCGCAACCCTCACCGGGCTCTCCTACGCCGAACTCGGATCCGCGGTTCCTGAGGCCGGAGGAAGTTACGTCTGGGTTAGGGAGGCTTTGGGGGATTTCGTAGGATTTCTTTCCGGTTGGTGTAGCTGGAGCGCGAACAGCATAGCATGCGCGTTGTATGCTGTGACATTCGGAGCGTTCCTTTCGGAGGCAGTAGTCAGGATGATGGGTTTCCCCTTCCCCCAGAGCCTCGTAGCAAAGGTTGCGTCCGTTTCAATCGTGACCTTCCTAACCTACGTGAACTACAGGGGTGTGAAGGAGAGCGGAAGGGTTGGAGGAGTTGTCACGGCTTTGAAGGTGGCGATCCTCCTGACGTTCTCCGCCTTCGGTATATACAAGACGGTTACGAGACCCGACTGGATAAAGTCGTTCACGCCCTTCATGCCCAACGGAATTGCGGGAGTCCTCGCGGCGATGGGTCTGACGTACATAGCCTTCGAGGGTTACGAGATAATAGTTCAGAGCGGTGAGGAGGTGAAGGAGCCGGAGAGGAACATACCCAAAGCCATAATCCTTTCCCTCTGGATTGTCGTGACTATATACCTCCTCGTCGCCTTCGCATCCCTCGGTGCCGTTCAGAGCAATGTTCCGAGTTGGCAGTACCTCGGCAAGCTCGCGGAGTTCGGGCTGATAAGGATAGCGAACGGTATAATGCCTTTCGGATCGGTTTTAATCCTAATCGGTGGATTGATCTCCACGGTCAGCGCGATGAACGCCACGATTTACTCCTCCTCGAGAATGGCCTTCGCTATGGGAAGGGACGGGTTCCTTCCCGGCATATTTTCGAAGATACACTCGAAGAACAGAACCCCCCACTACGCAATCTTCTTCAGCTACCTCATAGTCGTCGTTCTTTCCGTCGCGCCCATAGAGGTAGTGGCGACCGCCGCGGACATAATGTACCTGACCATCTTCATGCTCGTAAACTTCGTAGTGATCGTTATGAGATACAGGAGACCCGATCTCCGCAGAGCATTCAAAGCCCCCCTCGTCCCCTACCTGCCCGCTTTTGCCATAGCGATGCAGATCCTGATAGGATACTTCCTCGTTAGGGAGATAGAGCACGGCGATGTGGTCTTCGGCGCCACCTTCCTTTGGATAGTCGTCGGAAGCCTGATATACCTGACCTACTCGCAGAAGAGGAAGATAGAGAAGCTCGAGGAGGAAACAAAGACCGTTTACGAGGAGAAGCCGATAAGGGAGGAGGAGTTCGTAATTCTCGTTCCCGTCGCCAATCCGAAGTACGCGGATAAGTTCATGAAGCTCGCGAGCCTGATAGCGAAGGCGAGGGAGGGAGAGGTTCTGCTGCTGAACGTAATAACCATCCCCGAGCAGACACCCCTTTCTGGAGCCATGAAGTACGTGGACGACGCTAAGAGGTTTCTGAGCGAGTTAATAAAGAGCATGGACGTTCCGGCGGGGGGCATGGTGAAGATAGGACACAACGCCTCCGAGGCTATACTGAACGCGATCGAGGAAGTAAAGCCCGATCTCGTGATGATAGGTTGGAGGGGTAGGACGTTCAGGAAGGACTTCGTCCTCGGAAGCACCATAGACCCCATACTGCTCAAGGCCAAGTGCGACGTGATCGTCGTCAGGTTCGAGCCCGAGTGGAGGGAGATAAGGAGGATACTGATATCCACTGCCGGTGGCCCGCACGCCGTTCTGGCGGCGGAGATAGCGAGGGATCTTGCGAAGCAGTGCGGGGCGAAGGTCACCTTACTCTACGTCGGAAAGTCGGAGGAGGATAGGAGGAGGGCTGAGAAGGCTTTCAAGGAAACGGCAAAGCCTCTGAAGGACGTGGAGGTTGAGAGCAAGTTCGTCGTGGATAGGAGGGTCGTGGAGAGGATAGCGAAGGAGGCGGACGAGCACGACGTGGTTCTGATAGGAGCGACGAGCCGTCCGTTTCTGAAGAACTTCCTCCTCGGGCTGTTCCCCGAGAAGATAGTCAACAGGACGAGAAGGACTGTTATAATGACGAGGAGATGGGTTAAGCTCATAAGAACGTTTAAATAGTCGCCGACCCCCCTAATCTAAAACGGGTGAAGTGAAATGAAATACGTAGTGGACACGAGCGTGCTTATAGACGGAAGGGTTTCCCAGATGCTCGAAAGCGGGGAGATAAAGGGAACGATCATAATCCCCGAGCCGGCGATAGCGGAGCTTGAGGCTCAGGCGAACGCGGGGAGGATGACGGGT
>CAZQJR010000051.1:0-3760 GCA_964592825.1 uncultured archaeon
ATGGACATCGAAACGAGGATGTCGCTGGTTACGAGGAACGCCTTGGAGGTGGTGACGGAGGAGGAGTTGAGGGATCTGCTCGAATCGAAGGAGAGGCCTACCGCCTACGTTGGTTACGAGCCGAGCGGGGAGATACACTTGGGGCACATGATGACCGTTCAGAAGCTAATGGATCTCCAGCAGGCGGGATTCAAGGTCATAGTCCTCCTCGCCGACGTTCACGCTTACCTTAACGAGAAGGGGGACTTCGACGAGATAGCCGAAGTCGCGGAGTACAACAGGAAGGCGTTCGTGGCCCTCGGTCTCGACGAGAGCAAGGCCAAGTTCGTTTTGGGGAGTGAATATCAGCTGAGCAGGGATTACGTGCTCGACGTTCTTAAGATGGCTCGAATCACTACGCTGAACAGGGCGAGGAGGAGTATGGATGAGGTGAGCAGGAGGAAGGAGGATCCGATGGTTTCTCAGATGATATACCCGCTAATGCAGGCTCTGGACATAGCCCACTTGGGCGTCGATTTGGCCGTTGGAGGAATGGATCAGAGGAAGATACACATGCTCGCGAGGGAAAACCTGCCGAAGCTCGGATACAGGGCGCCAGTGTGCCTTCACACCCCGATACTGGTCGGGCTGGACGGGCAGAAGATGAGCTCCTCCAAGGGAAACTACATATCCGTGCGCGATTCGGCCGAGGAGGTGGAGAGGAAGATTTTGAAGGCCTACTGTCCCAAGGGGCAGGTTGAGGACAATCCGATAATCCAGATAGTTCAGTTCTACATATTTCCGAGGTTCGGCAGGGTCGTCGTAGAGAGGGAGGAGAAGTTCGGCGGGGATGTGATATACGAATCGTTCGAACAACTCGTTTCGGATTATAAATCCGGAAAACTCCATCCTTTGGACTTGAAGAGGGCGGTAGCAAAATATTTAAACAAAATCTTAGAAAATGTTAGAGAAAAACTGAAAGGAGGTGATTGAATGGAAGAGGAGGTAATTAGGGTTAAATTGCCGGATAAAAGTAAGGGGGAAATGTTCGCCATCGTAACGTCGATGCTCGGCGCTGGACACGTGAAGGTGAGGTGCGAGGACGGGGTGGAGAGGTTGGCGAGGATACCGGGAAAGATGAGGAAGAGGGTATGGATAAGGGAAGGGGACGTTGTGATAGTCGTCCCTTGGCCGTTTAGGAAGGATAGGGCGGACATAGTCTGGAGATACACCAACCCGCAGGTGGAATGGCTCGAGAGACACGGTTACCTGAAGTTTTAGGACTTAACTTAAACGGAGATCTGCCGGACGAAAGGATAGTTGAGGTCTCTTTGAAAGCCGATAGGGCGGGAGTCGTTATTTGGATCGGTGAAAATCCCCTCTTTAAAGATCCGTTTTACGTCGCGGAGCTCGTGGCGGATTACGTTTCCGTTCCCATAGGTTTCGGCATAGTCTCCCCCCTTAGGCGGAGCTGTTCTGAGATAATAGAGAGAACACGCGGTTTGGTTGGAAGAACAGAAGTTCTCTTAGGGATAGCCCCGGGAAGCTACGAGGATCCGAAGCTTGCGGTCGATGTAACGCTTAAGTGCCTTAGGAGGCTGAAGGAAGAGCTCGACGTCCCCGTGTTCTGTGGATGCTCCAGCCCCATTATAACGTCGAAGGCCTCCACGATTGCGGACGGCATACTCTTCAACTACGCCCACCCCGAGCACCTGAGGTGGATCTTCGGTTTTCTGAAGGGGGATGTCGTGAAGGTTTCGTTCGCACCGTCCCTCGTCCTTCCGAGCGATTTCGAGCAGGATCTCCTTCTCGCATGTGCCATAGTTTCTTGTAGCAGTAGGAGGTTTGTGGAGGAGTTCGGATTTACCAAGATGTGCGACGAACTATCGAAGCTCGACTTCCTCGGGCTGATATCGATGAGGCAAAGGGGCGCGAATCTTTTCGAGTGCGAGGAGTTCAGAAGGATTTTGAAGTATAGGGACGTTCTGCTCGAGAGGTTCGCCATATGCGGAGACCTCGGGGAAATAAGGAGGAGAATAGAGGATCTGCTCGAGATGTGCGATCACGTCGTGTTGGGCGATCCATTCTTCAGGGACGCACGCTCCGTGGAGACGCTCGAGCTCCTCAGTCGCCCCTCTGAATCTTAGCGTGTCCTCCTATTATCGATCCGCTCAACTCAAGATTTCTTATCTCGCAGTCCTCGTCTATTATGCTCCTCCATATCCTCGCCCTCCTCAGCACGACCCTGTCGAATATCACTGAGTCGCTGACGTCCGAACTCTCTATGACGCACCCCCTTCCTATGTAGGCGTAGGGGCCGACTATGGATCTTCCCCTTATCCTCACACCCTCCTCTATGACCACGGGCGGGATTATCTTCGAAGCCCTGTCTATCTCAACGTCATCCGCAACGAACTCGTCCATGTAGAACTTGAACGCCTCTATGTAGGAATCGGGATTCCCCACGTCGTACCACGTTCCGTTGAAGGGGTAACCGTAAACCTCCATCCTCCTACAGAGCCAGCTGAGGAAGTCTCCCAAGTTGTCGGACTTTTCGTTCTCCCTAACGTAATCCTGCAGGAGCTCGACGGCCTTTTTGGGTAGGACGTATATCCCGACACCAACGAGAGTGGACTTGGGTCTTTCGGGTTTCTCGTAGAACCTCACCACCCTTTCTCCCTCCACCTCCGCGACCCCGTACCTCTTCGCGAGCTCCAAGTCTCCGACGTCGTATAGCGCGACCACCGCCTTCCCCTTCTCTTCGTAATAATCCAAAAGACCCTTCAAATCGAAGGAGAACAGGTTGTCGCCGGCAACCACGAGCAGATCGTCTTCGAGCATCCTCGCAACCTCCGCAAGAGCCCTCACAGCCCCGAGCTTCTCCTTCTCCCTCGTAGTGTGCTCCACTATTAGTTCAACGTCCTTGTCCTTCGCCCACTCCCTAAAATCTCTCTCGAACCTCTTGTTCGTGGAAACGTAAACGGGGAACCCCAACCTCGCAACCCTCTCGTATATGTGATCTATTATCCTCTTCCTACCTATCGGAAGGAGGGGCTTCGCTTTGGTCTTCGTGATCGGCCAGAGCCTCGTCGCGTAACCGCCGGCCATTATGACCGCTTTCATCGAACGACCTCGATGTATAGTCAAAAAATAATTTTCGGTATTATCGATAGGTGCTGTCAAGGATAGCAACAAAAAAAGCTACGAAAGTCTTTCGTGGGAAATCAAATTCTTTCATAAACGCTGCTCTTGGTAGGCTATTGTGGCTGTTGCTATAAAATATGCGTCTATAGCTCTAGGATGTACTCGTTCTGCTATTTTAAGTGCCTCGCTAAAGATTGCATCTTCAGAAAGTAAAACGAAATCTGCTGTTAACTTATCGATATTAGGTTTAGAGATTGCCGTACCTAACCTTTTTGCTATGGCTATAAATTCGACAATGAGTATTCTTGGTGCGAACGCTTTAAGTCCTTTCACAAGTTTGAGTGTTTCCTTAGCAATGTTGTTCCTTACGAGATCTTTCTCGAACACGTAATCGATCAACACGGAAGTATCAATAACGATCATCCCTAATCTCCTCTAAAACTTTGATGGCATTGTAAACCTTTGGTGCCTTCTTTTCGAGCTCATCTAACACTTGATAAAATTTCTCACCAATTCTCTTTTCTTTTATTTCAATTTCTACAATTTCACCATCTTTTAAGTTAACTTTTTCGAGGGGTTTGAATACGCCATTCTCGTATACGGCTTTGATTACCTTTCCCATGTTCTCTTTACATCA
>CAZQJR010000052.1:0-10350 GCA_964592825.1 uncultured archaeon
AGGAGGAAGAGGAATCGGAAGAATAGTATGGGGCTCTTAGATAATAAGAGGAGAGCGAGGATATTTTACAAGTATTTTTCCAAGATATACGACTTCGTCAACCCCTTCTTCTACTCCGACGAGATGCGTAGGATCGTAGTCGATATGGCGGAAGTCGGGCAAGGAGATTTCGTGCTCGAGGTCGGTTGCGGAACGGGTTTCACTACGAGCGAGATCGTGAGGAGGGTGGGGGAAGAGAACGTAGTGGCGGTGGACTTAACACCGGAGCAGATGGTGAAAGCCATCGAGAGGTTTCCTAAGGCCTACTTCGTCAGGGGAGATGCGGAAAGTCTGCCCTTTAAGGACAACACGTTCGACGCGTCGATCTCCGCCGGAAGCATAGAGTATTGGCCTCATCCGGCTTTGGGAATTCAGGAGATGGCGAGGGTTACCAAACCGGGAGGAAGAGTTGTCATCCTCGCCCCGAGAAAGCCCGATAACCCTCTCGTCAGGAAGTTCGCCGAATCTATAATGCTGTTCCCCTCCACCCAGCAGTGCGTCGCTTGGTTTTTGAAGGCGGGGCTCGAGGATATAAGGTACGTCGAAACCGGCCCCTACTTCTTCTGGAGCAAGCTCGTAGTTATAATATCGGGAAGGGTTCCCGAATGATCGAGTTCTACAAGGTTGACGTTTTCACGGACGTTCCTTTGAAGGGAAATCCCGCCGCGGTAGTTCTGGGGACGTTCGACCGAAGCATCATGCAGGCCTTGGCGTTCGAACTCAACGTTTCCGAAACGGTATTCGTGGACGGATTCAGGCTGAGGTTTTTCACCCCCTCGACGGAGGTTGATCTCTGCGGACATGCCACGCTTGGAGCGTTTCACGTTCTTAGAATGAAGGGTCTGAAGGACGGCAGGTACACGGCCGTGACCAATGCCGGAAACGTGGAGGTAGAAGTGGGAGATATTCTTTGGCTTAGAGTCGCCACTCCCAAGCTCCTTAAGGAAAACGATCGGACGATCGTGGATGTCGGTATAAGGATAGGGTTGAAGGAGGTCGAGGACTTCGAAACCTTAATGTCCCTAAAACCTTCGGACGCCGAAAAATGGAGAAACGTCGTGGGCGTTCTCTTCTATACTCTGGATTCTAATTACGACGCGTGCACGAGATTCTTCGCACCGGCCGTGGGCATACCCGAGGATCCGGTGACGGGAACCGCGAACTCGGCTCTGGGGTTCTACTTGAGGAAGTCGGGGAAGCTCGTAAAGGATTTTTACGTTTTCGAGCAAGGTCACGCGTTGGGTAGGGAGGGGATAGTTCACGTGAGGTTGGACGACGGGGTTTGGGTGGGTGGAAAGGCCGTTTGCGTGGCCAAGGGCGTTCTTATGCCCTTCTCGGATCGGTAATCTCCCCGTATATCGCTGATATCGCCGCCGTTGCTGGAGAACAGAGATAGATCTCGCCCTTCGGGCTTCCCTGCCTGCCTATGAAGTTCCTGTTCGACGTGGACAGACTGACCTCCCCGCTCGCTATCAGCCCGAAGCTCCCTCCCATGCACGGCCCGCAGCAGGGATGTTCCACTATCGCTCCGGCTTCAACGAGCACCTCTATTAGCCCGTCCTTAAGGGCTTTGAGGTATTCGGCGCGGGAGGCGGGAATTACTATGAGCCTAACTCCCTTTGCAACCTTCTCCCCCTTCAGGATTTCCGCCGCAACCTTTATGTCCTCGTACCTTCCGTTCGTGCACGATCCTATGAATACCTGATCCACCTTCGTTCCCTCCACCTTCTCCACGCTGACGACGTTGTCCACCCTGTGGGGCTTCGCCACCTGAGGAGGCATTCCGGTTACGTCCAACTCAACCACCCTGCTATATTCGGCGTCCTCGTCGCTCTTCACCACCTCCCCGTCGAACTCAACTCCAACGCTCTTGAGGTACTTCAGGGTTACGTCGTCTGGCTCCACTATGCCCGCCTTTCCACCCATCTCTATAGCCATGTTGCACATCGTGAAACGCTGGCTCATGCTCATCCCTTCGACGACCTCTCCCGCGAACTCGCAGGCTTTGTAATTGGCTCCGTCCGCTCCGACCATGCCTATCAGCTTGAGGATAACGTCCTTACCGTAAACGTGCTTCCCCAACTTACCTCTCACCTCAAACCTTATCGTCTCCGGAACCTTGAACCAGAGCCTGCCCAACGCGAACACGCAACCCATGTCAGTCGATCCTATTCCCGTCGCGAAACAACCTAAAGCTCCGTACATGCATGTGTGGGAGTCCGCCCCTACAACGAGCATTCCCGGCTTGACGTGTCTCTCCACCATCAGCTGGTGCGCTATACCCTCGCCAACATCGTAGAATATTATCCCCTGTTCCTCAGCGAACTTCCTGAGCATCTTGTGGTTCTCCGCGGCCTGAACGCTGTCTGCAGGTGATTGATGATCAAGAACTATGGCGATCTTGCCCGGATCGAAGACCCTTCCGCCGTTAGTTATCTCGTTGAAGGCCTTTATCGCGAGCGGTGCTGTTATGTCGTTTGCCATCGCCAGATCCACGGGCGCGAAGACGAAATCTCCAGCCTTAACGTCCTTTCCGCACGCCCTCGAGAATATCTTCTCCGCCAACGTCTTACCCATGCCCCGAGTTTGCCTCGATTTATTATTTAAGTTTTACCTCAAAACCTCCTCGACGGCCTCCTCGGGAGTTTCGACGACCTTAACTCCGGGTAAAACGACCAAGGGCTCTATCGCGACGACCTTCTTTCCCAACTTTAGAGCTATGGCCATCTCGGAAATCGTTCCGTACTCCCCTCCTATCGCTATCAGAGCGTCGCAGGAATGGGCTATTATTACGTTCCTCGCGTGCCCCATGTTCGTCGCTACGACCACGTCTATGTAGGGATTTGCGTCCTCCTTCGATCCGCTCGGGATTATTCCGACTGTTAGACCCCCCTTTAGCTTTGCACCCTTGGCCGACGCCTCCATTACCCCTCCAAGCCCTCCGTTTACGACAACGCACCCCCTCTCGGCCAACAGTTCCCCGACCCTCATGGCGATCTCGTAAATCCTCTCGTCGCACCTCGAAGCACCTATCACCCCCACCTGCATGGCCATCACCTCAAACTGACGTTCAGTATTTGAATTATGTCCGCGGAATCCTCTATAAGATCGCTGACGTCCGTCAGGTGTTTTATGAAATTGTATATCGCCATCCCTTCCCAGAAGTTACCCACGTCCGTCTTTAGCAACCTCCTGAAAACGTCCCTCTTTATCGTATCTACCTCCTCCTCCATTATCCTGATCTTTATCGTCCTGTCCTTCAAATCGCTCTCCGTCCTAAGAGCTTCGAAAGTTTTCAGCAACTCCTCGGCCATCTTCATGTTTATCTCGGATATCCTCACGCACCTCTCCATAACTCCCTCCTCGATTTCGGGCAGCATCATGAACATTATCGTGGCGTCCTCTATCGTGTCGAGAACCTCATCCAGCGTCTCGGCAAGTCTGTATAGGCTCCCCCTTATTCCGGGCAAAAACGCCCCCTCGTACAACTTGAGGGCGATGTCCCTCCTTATAGAATCCCCTATCTTCTCCATCTCGCAAACTTCTGCCACGGATACCTTGTCTCCCTCCTTCAAACAATTGTAGAATATCTCGCAGGCGTTCTTTATGAGCGTGATGTGATCCTCGAGAAGATCGACTATCTCCTTCTCCTTGCCCTTCTCGAACATCTTTCTCAGCTTCCAGAACATCGAGCCCAGTTCGTTGGGGAAGGATAAATACCTTTCACAACGGACAAAAACTAAATAATTGATAATGGTATTTCTGCCATGGTTCGGATAGGAGTGTTCAAGATGGGTGCAATAGGAACCGCCGTTCTGCTGGAATACCTCCTCGACGAGAGGGCGGAAAGGGAGGATTTGGAGGTAGTGGTGCTGACGAGCGGAGCGAAGATGAGGGAGAGCGAGGCGAAGCTCGCCGAGAAGCTCAAGGAGTTCGATCCAGATTTGGTGCTCGTAGTCTCACCGAACGCCTCCCTCCCCGGCCCGAAGGAGGCGAGGGAGATACTGAAGGGAAAGCCGGTCATAGTCGTAAGTGACGCTCCCGCCAAGAAGGTTAAGGATGAGCTCGAAAGGGAGGGATTCGGATACATACTCGTAACCGCCGATTCGATGATAGGGGCGAGGAGGGAATTCCTCGATCCAACCGAGATGGCTCTCTACAACTCCTACGTCATAAACGTTCTCGCCAACACGGGAGCTCTGAGACTCGTTCAGGAGGAGATCGATAGGGTTATAGGTGAGATAAAGGAGGGAAGAACCCCCGAGCTTCCGAGAATCGTAGTAACGGCGAAGAAGGCCGTGGAGGCGGGGAGGTTCTCGAACCCCTACGCAAAGGCCAAAGCGATGGCGTCCTACTTCATAGCGGAAAAGGTGGCTGAGATAACGGTTAAGGGATGTTTCGTTGAGAAGGATCCGCAGAATTACATTCCGCTCGTATGCTCCGCGCACGAAATGATGAGGACTGCGTCGAAGCTCGCTGAGGAGGCGAGGGAGATCGAGAAGTCGAACGATACCGTTTTCAGAAATCCGCACGCGAGGGACGGCAGGATCCTTTCAAAAACCAAGCTTATGGAAAAACCTTCGTAATTTATAATTTATCAATTTCTTTTTTGTGCTCGATAAAAATTGGAAACGCTTATATTCTATCGTCTCCTTCCGAAAGCGATGGTGCTGGCCGTGGCACTGATGGCTCTGCTGACCATAACCTCCATGAACGTCCACTACGGTTACTCCAACGTGACTGTTACCCTCGGTTATCAGCTAAACGACCTTCAGAAGCTGGGGGTGTTCCTGTTCGGAGCGGAGAGTATAAGGGACGAGATTCTCAAGCTCGTAAACGGATCGTTCAGCATCGAGCGGGTCGGTTTGAGTAAAGCCGTGTTGGTCTTCAACGTCACGGACTTCGGATCGTACGTTTACTTCGGCGGTGCCAAGCTTAAGGAAAGGCTGAACATGACGCTGATCTTTCCCGATAACTCCACGCTGAACGTTACTTCCGACGAGATACCTGCCGTTTATCTATTCAGGTAGCTGCGTAAACTTAAAAACCCTTCGCCATTAACCTTTTGTGATGCTCAACCAACTCATCGAGCACGCTCTCTCCATCGCCCGGAACATAAATTCGAACTTAATCGTCGTCATTTCTCGAAAGGAACCCTCCATCAGCGACGATGACGTTAAGATATTCCTCGCCCCGCGTAGCTACGCCACCATGCTCGAAAGCCTGCTGTTCTCGATAGAGGAGGAGATGGGTGAGGATTTTATAGGAAAGAGCCTTATAGAGAGAGCAACCGCTTTTATCCAAACCAAAGATTACATATCGACCTTTCTCTACTTCAAGGGTATCGAGCTCAGGGGGAAGGCGGTCGGGGTCGTCGATTTAGATTCCCTTAGGGGAATAATACTCGTCGAACTCGAAAAGAGCAAGATCCAAAAAGCTTTGGCCGAGTGCGCTGAGAGGGTACATCCTAAGGTTCTCAGGGCGGTCTTAAGCGTTGCGATGAGCATAGCACAAAAGGGAAGGGAGGGGAGAAAGATAGGAACGGCCTTCGTTATAGGCGACGTGGAGGAGGTGCTCAAGAGGTCGAGGCAACTCATACTGAACCCCTACGAATGCCACCCTCCCCACGAGAGGGACATAACGAACCCGGCCACTTGGGAGAGCGTGAGGGAGTTCGCACAGCTCGACGGAGTGTTTGTCATAGATGAGGAGGGGATAATAGTTTCCGCCGGAAGGTATCTGGACGTGTCGGGGAAGGATCTAAAGATAAAGAAGGGTTTCGGTGGGAGACATTTGGCGTGCGCGGCGATAACGAGAGAAACGGAGGCCATAGCGGTGGTGGTTTCGGAGAGCGGTGGGGATATAAGGATATACAAGGACGGGGAGGAGGTTCTGGCGATAGACGCGAGCATACTTTAAGCAAAACGTTAAATAGTGATCGGCGATACCATCCCCTATGTCGCTCAGGGAGAAGGTCGAGGAGGTTATAGAGAAGGAAATCCGTCCCGCTCTAATGAAGGATGGCGGTAACATAGCCCTCGTGGATGTGGACGAAAAGGAGGGTGTGGTTAAGGTTCAACTGCTGGGGGCGTGTCAGGGATGCCCCATGGCCATGATAACCCTGACGATGTTCGTCGAGGAGCATCTGAGGAGCAGGATTCCCGAGGTAAAGAAGGTCGTGCCGGTGTGATATGATCGTTCTGATAGAACCGTTTTCGGTTTTGCTAGTAGACGGAAACGCCCTCAAGATCGAAAGGGTTAACGACGAAGTTTTTGGCGGATTCTGCAAGTGCGGAGGTAGAATGGTTCAGAAGGGTTGGGTGGGGGAGAGAATACTCGTTTCGGAGTGCGAGAAGTGTTGGAGGGTGGAGGCGCTCTTTTTCAACGGTAAAAAGCTCGTTAGTAGGAAGGAGGTATGGGTCGTGTACAGACAGAACATGGAGGAATTCCTGAGAGAACTCCTTTCTCCGGCGGAATTGGAGGCTGTAAGCAGGAAGGCCAAGAACGTTCCTTACAATTACAACGCCTTCAGCAGGGCTAAGAAGAAGCTGGAGGAGATCAACCTCAACGTCGACGAGGTCATGGAACTACTGAGATGACCTACAGAGCTTCTTTAGTAGGATTTCTCCCTCCCTCGTCCCCTTCGCTATGAGCATATCGCCGGCGTGTATCTTCGTCGTCGCCTTCGGGTTCACTATCCACTTCTTGCCCCTCTTAACCGCGATGACGTGCATACCCGTCGTCGTTTCCACCTTCGCCTCCCCCAAAGTCTTTCCATCGAGCTTCGATTTCTTACCCACCTCAACGAGCGTTATTATCTCGTCGGTTTCCCTCATAGCCTCCCTGAATATCGGATGAATCTCCAACTTCTGCAGAACTATCTCGGCGATCTCCTTGGCCGAATCGGCAATCTGCTCCGACGCGTTCGCGAGGTCGAGTAGGGTTATGAGGGGTTTTATCTTCTCGAAATGTCTGCTGCTCTTGAGAACCCAATGCTGAAGGTCGTACTTCATGTTGTCTATCCTCTCCTCAAGATACGCAACCTCTTGAGCTATGTCCTCGTTGTAGTAAAGAACGGAGGAGTAGCTAAGATCGACGGCGAGCTCCGAAAGATTTTTCATCTCTATAACGGTGTCAACGGCGTTGTCGAGATCCTCTATCTCTATCTCCACCTTCATCTCCTCCAGCTCTATGGGTCTTCCCGTTACGATCTCGAAGAACTTGGGTATTCCCTCTACGTCTCCCCTCGCAAAGAGAACATCGCCTATGAGGATCTTGGTATCCCTGTCCGGGTTGAATATCCATTCGAATCCCCTCTTTATTGCTATGACCCTCATACCCGTTCTCGTGTGCAACTTTACCTCCCCGAGGGTTCTGTTGGCTATCTCGGAGTTCTCCGAAACTACGGCCTTCACCGAAGTCTCCTCGGAGTAGTATAGGATGAGGTTTACGAACTCCTTGGGAAGCTTGAATCCCCTCAAAACGAGCGTGGCTATGTCTCCGGCCGCGTTTCCTATTCTGTGGGCGGCGTCGGCTATTTGAAGTATGGAGGAAACGGATTCCGCCTCGTCCACCCTTCTGGCGGCGAGTATCGAAACTATCCTTATCTGCCTGAGTAGGCTGAGGATCTTGTCTTCGAGTTCGAGAACCTCCTCCGCTATGTCTTCGTTATCGAATAGCAGAGCGGAATACGCGAGATCGACGACGAGCTCGGTCGTATCTTTTATCTCTACGAGGAGATCCTTAACCGTTCTACGCATTCAAATCGATAGACTCATCTGGAAGATATAAGGATTACTAATCGATTACCTCGATGTCGATCGGATTTCCTCCCTTGTCGTAGCACACCCAGCTGTCCTCGTCGAAGGGATAGCAGACTATTATGTGTACCGAACCGTGCTTCATGAACATCGCAACGTCTTGCGGGGACGGCGTGCAGTTCGGAGTTGGATGGCTGTGAATCGTTCCGTATATCCTGTATCCGAGAGGAAGCATGTCCATCCTTATGACCGCCGACCTCTCTCCCGATTGGAATGGAAGAAAGACGAGCTCCTCTATTATCCCCTTTTTACCCGTTAAAAGGGCTACGAACTCGTGCGGATACGACTCCTTCGCCACCTCCAGCGCGAACCTCAGAACGTCTCTTCTTATCTTCATGATACCAACTCTATAAGGATCGACTCCACTTCGCCGAGAGCGTCCGCTATCGACCTTATCTCCTCTATATCGAGCTCTCCCTTCTTTTCTAAACTCGCCTTAACGAACATCCCCTCGCTCACGACATCTCCGAACCTTCTCGGGGGGAGATAAGCTACGACCGCGTAGGTGTTCGGCTTGAACTCCTCGCTGTTCGTTACCACGTCCATCCTGAAACCGCAATCGACCGTGCAGAGCCAAAGGGAATCGAAACCCTTTCTCGACGTTATTTCCCCGCTGAAGAACCTTATCGCCTCCCAAGGTTTCGATATCTCCCCCCTCTCCATCAGCTTCGGAAGATGGGCTATGTACTCGAGCCAGTAATCCGCGAGCCTGTAGTTGTAATCCTTTTCGGCCTTCTTCAACACCTCTCTCAACTTTCTGGCCTTCTCTATCAGAACCTTGAAGTTGTCGAGCTCCAGTATCTCTTCGGGGCTTAGGTAGCAATACTTCACGATCTGCATCTCGCTCTGCATGTTCCTTATCTCCTTCAAAATCTCCTTCCTTCCCTGAACTCTTATCGCCTGAACTATCCTTTCGAGTTCCCGTAACCCCTTTTCAGCCAACCTAAGTCTGAAATCGTTCGCGGTGTCCATGCGTCAGGTTGGGCGGGGTTGCTTTTAAAATTAAATTACGACGATCGTCGAGCTAAGGGTTAAATAAAAGTCCCGTCAACTCGTCTCGTGGACGTTCTCGAGGAGCTCGAGGAGTTCAGGAGGATGGACATACCCTACGACAGGGTGTTGGGTTCTATGTGCACCGTTCCCCATCCCATCGCCGTTAAGGCGCACATGATGTTCTTGGAAACGAACTTGGGAGATCCCGGAATATTCGAGGGTACGAGACTGCTCGAAAGGAGGTTGATAAGGCTTTTGGGTGAACTGCTGCATCATCCCGACGCCGTAGGGTACGTTTGTTCGGGTGGAACGGAGGCGAACATACAGGCCGTTAGGGCGTTCAGGAACTTGATGAACGTGAAGGATCCCAACCTTGTAGTCCCCGAATCCGCCCATTTTTCCTTCGATAAGATAGGTGACCTCCTGAGGGTTGAGATAAGGAAGGCCGAGTTAGATGACGAGTACAGAGTCGATCCCTCCTCCGTTGAGTCGTTAATCGACGATTCCACGGTGGGCTTGGTCGCCATCGCCGGCACTACCGAATTGGGGCAGGTCGATCCTATCGAGGAGCTATCGAAGATGGCAACCGAACGCGACCTCTTCCTCCACGTAGACGCGGCCTTCGGGGGATTGGTGTTGCCGTTTCTGGACGAAAACTTGGAGTTCGACTTCAGGCTCGAAGGAGTTTCGTCCGTAACCGTTGACCCGCACAAGATGGGAATGGCTACGATTCCGTCTGGCGGCATTCTCTTCAGAGACGAGAGTTACCTCAAAGCTTTGGAGGTGGAAACCCCATACCTGACGTCTAAAACTCAGTGGACGCTGACTGGTACGAGACCGGGAACCGGAGTTGCATCCGCTTACGCCGTTCTGAGGCATTTGGGCTTTGAGGGTATGAGGAGGGTCGTGAAAGAGTGTATGCGCGTTACCGGTATTCTCTTGGAGGAGTTGGAGAGCTTGGGATTCGAGAGGGTGATAGACCCGGTCATGAACGTCGTTTGCTTTAAAACCGAGAAGGCCGAAAGGATAAAGGAGGAGTTGAGACGTGAAGGCTGGGTGATATCCACGATAAGGAATCCGAGGGCTATAAGGATAGTCGTCATGCCTCACGTTACTGAAGAAGTCGTCGAAAACTTTGTTAAAGTCCTTAGACGTGTGCTGGCTCGGATACCGCAACCGTTTTAAACCCTAACCTACGTTGAATCCATTACCTTCCAACGGGTGCGACGGCAAAGCTTAAATATCGACGCCTCACAACGTTGAAACACCTCCCGACGGGGAGGCACAAGTCTTATAAACCCTGAAACGCTCACATATGATAGTAACCGCGGGTCCGGCAAGGACCCCGATAGGGCGCAAGCCCGGGATGAGGGGTAGAGTTCCCACCCGCGGTATAGTGGTGAAGACGAGTCCAGTAGGACTCGTCTGAGATGGGCTTGCCAGCAGGGTAAACCCGGTGGGCGAGGGGGCGTATTCACCGCCCTTTCCTCCCCCGCCA